>JALEQD010000113.1 GCA_022768655.1 Anaeroplasma sp. | reverse complement strand
AATCCCAAGTACAAGCTTTTTTACCAACTTAAAAAATTTATTTACTTCATTTAGAGGTGAATTTAATGCATTAAGCGGTTTCTTTAACAGCTTAGTAATTGCAGGATTCTCATCTGTTCTTACATGCTATTTCTCAGCATTAACTGCTTATGGAATATTCGCTTATAATTTTAAGGGTAAGAAAATTATGGAAACATTCATTTTGGCAATTATGATGATCCCTACTCAATTATCTTCAGTAGGTTTCTTCCAATTAGCATGTAAAATGAATTTGAAAAATGAATTATGGGTATTGATCATTCCAGCTATTGCGTCTCCTGCATGTTTCTTTTATATGATTCAATACTTAAGAGCTACATTACCTAAGGATTTAATAGAAGCATCTAGAATAGATGGTTCTAATGAATTCATGACATTTAATCGTGTTGTTATTCCAATTATGAAGCCTGCGATTGCTGTTCAATTTATATTCTCATTTGTTGCTTCATGGAATAACTTATATATGCCATCATTATTATTGACAGATCCTAACAAGAAAACTTTACCAGTTATGATTAATGCACTTCAGCATACTTCATGGGGTTCTTTGGATTTAGGATGCGTATATATGGCAATTTTCTTGTCAATATTACCAGTAGTTATTGTATACCTAATTTTATCTAAATTTATAATTAAGGGTGTTACGGCTGGTTCTGTTAAGGGATAAAAGAAAGGAAGATATATTTATGGCAGAAGTATTATTGAAGGATATAGTTAAAATATATCCATATGTAGATAAAAAACCAAAAAAATCAATTATTGATAAATTATTAAAAAGAAATAAACCGGTTGAACCAGTAAAAAAGACAAATTTACAAATAACAGATAGAGGTGTTGTTGCTGTACAACAATTTAATTTAGAAATTAAGGATGGAGAATTCATTGTATTAGTAGGTCCATCTGGATGTGGTAAATCAACTACACTTAGAATGGTTGCTGGTCTAGAGGATATAACTGAAGGAGAATTATATATTGATGGAAGATTATGTAATGCAATAGAACCAAAGGATAGAGATATCGCTATGGTATTCCAATCATATGCTCTATATCCTCATATGACTATTTTTGACAATATGGCATATCCACTAAAATTTGTTAAGGTTGAGGAAAAACAAGAGGATGGTTCAGTTAAGTATAGACACTTAACAAAAGAAGAGGTTCAAACTAAGGTATTAGAGGCAGCAGAGCTTTTAAATATTACTGATTATCTTGAAAGAAAACCTAAAAATCTATCTGGTGGACAAAGACAAAGAGTTGCGATTGGACGTGCAATAGTAAGAAATCCAAAGGTCTTACTAATGGATGAGCCATTATCAAATCTTGATGCAAAGCTTAGAAATCAAATGCGTACTGAAATTATTAAGCTACGTCAAAAGATCAATACTACATTTATTTATGTAACACATGATCAAATTGAAGCGATGACTTTAGGTGATAGAATAGTAATTATGAAGGATGGATTTATTCAACAGGTTGGAACTCCTCAGGAGGTATTCCAGCATCCAAGAAATTTATTCGTTTCAGGATTTATTGGTAATCCACAAATGAACTATTTTGATGCAAAGCTTACAAAAAATGGTGATGATTATGAAATTGTTTGTAAAAATGGTTATACTGTTAAGCCATGTGAAGAAAAGCAAAATAGATTAAAGGCAAATAATATTCCTGAACAAAATATTATTTTAGGAGTTCGTCCTGATCATATTAATCTTGTTGATGAAGGAATTGAAGGTGTTGTTTCTGTCTCAGAATTAATGGGTTCATCATCACATTTACATGCTACAATTAATGGAAAAGATATTATAGCTATTATTCAAAATGAAGGCATATACAAGAATTATGTAGGAATGAATTTGAAATTTGGTTTTACAGGAAATGTTGTTCATATGTTTTCTATTGATAATGAATATAATCTTGAATATATTGAAGAATATAAGCCAGTAGTTTATAAAAAATAATATTAATAATAAAGAGGCATATATATGCCTCTTTTTATAAAAAATAATTGGATTAATTCTTTATTATTGATTATTTACTTAAAAAAACATATAATTCATTAGTAAATGGAGGTGTTTTTATGGTCAAGCTAAAGGACATTGCGGAAAAGTGTGGCTTATCAATTGCTTCAGTAAGTAAGGCTTTAAGTGGAAAAAGTGATATAAATCCTAAAACAATTGAATATGTTAATGCTGTCGCAAAGGAAATGGGATATATTCCAAATTCATCCGCAAGAGTATTAAAAACAAATCATTCATATTGTATTGGATTACTGTTTGAGGATGATACAAAATCTAGTTTTCAACATGAATATTTCTCTATTATTTTATCTTCTATAAGAGATGAATGTGAAAAAAAGGGATATGATATTACCTTTATTTCTCACCATGTTGGGAATGATAATTTAACATATTATGAGCATACAAGATATAGAAATTGTGATGGTGTTATTATTGTTAATGTCGATTATAAAAATGAAGAGGTAATAAAATTAGTCGAAAGTGATATTCCAACTATTACAATTGATTATGATTTTAATGATAGATCATCAGTTGTATCAGATAATATACAAGGAATTTATGATATTATTGAATTTGTTCATGAGCTTGGTCATAAAAAAATTGCATTTATTCATGGTGAATTGACTTCAGTTACTCAAAAAAGAATAAACAGCTTCTATAGAGCATGTAAAGATTTTAACATTAATGTGACTGATGATTATATTAAAGAAGCAAGATATCATATTCCTAAACTATCAGGAATTGCAACACGTGAGCTTTTATCCTTAGAAGAAAAACCTACTTGCATAATATATCCAGATGATTATTCATTATTAGGCGGAATAACAGAAATAGAAAAGCATGGATATAAAATTCCTGATGATATCAGCGTTGTTGGATATGATGGAATTGCACTTTCAAAATTGATGAGACCTGAATTTACAACCTATGTTCAAAATGCTTTTCAAATAGGACAAAAGGCAGCTGAAAAGCTAATAGAAATAATAGAAAATCCGAAGACATCATTACCTGAAAGAATTTCTGTTAAGGGTTATTTACAAAAGGGTATGACAGTTAAAAATATTAATTAGAATGAAATACCATTATTTATAATGGTATTTTTTATATTTTTTTCTTAAACGTTTAAGTTCTTGTTTACATTCAATGATAAATATGGTAGAATACAAATAGATGGTACTATATTTTTATTAATATTTTTGTGAGGTTAACATGTTTCAAAAATCTTTTATTTTTGGTGCAGCAACTGCGTCTTTCCAGATAGAGGGAGCTTCTGATATAGATGGAAAAGTGAAATCTATTTGGGATAGTTTTTGTGAAAATACAGATCTTATTCTCGACGGTTCTAATGGAAAATTTGCTTGCATGTCATATTATAAATATAAAGAGGATATAAAGCTATTAAAGAAATTAGGTGTTGATTCATACAGATTTTCTATTTCATGGTCAAGAATTATAAATGAAGATTTCAAAGTTAATCAAAAGGGAATAGAATATTATCGCTTATTATGCTTGGAACTAAAAAAGAATAATATAAAACCATTAGTAACCTTGTATCATTGGGATATGCCAGAATTTATAGAAAAGCTTGGTGGATTTTTAAATGACAATATTGTAGATTGGTTTTATGATTATGTGGATGTTGTCACAAAAAGCTTAGGAGATATTGTCACTGATTATATAACTATAAATGAACCACAATGCATTATGTTTATGGGACATAAAGCATGCCTCCATGCACCTGGTGTTTTATAT
>JALEQD010000108.1 GCA_022768655.1 Anaeroplasma sp. | reverse complement strand
TCTCAAGATACATATGATGCATTAAAATACATTTCTGCAATGTATGATGAAGGCTTAATTTTAACTAACTTCTATTATGAGAGTTTTGCAGGATTAACTAATATTAATGAAGCAGGAACTGCTTACCTAGATAGATACTTCGGTGGTAAGAAGGCTGATGATAAGGGTTATGCTTTAATGCTTTACGATTATTCAGCTTCAACTGGTGCTTCAAACGATAGAGTTGATGGTATCGGTTCTGTAAACGCTGTATCAGTTCAAGGCGTTCGTCCTATTATTCCTCCATTTGCTTATTGGGCAACTGAAACTTCTTGGAAGGGTGATACTCAAGCATTAACTGACTTCACTGGTAAGACATTAACAAGAGTTTCTGTTTCTAACCGTGGATTAAAGAACAATTCTTGGTGTATTCCAACAACTTCTGATAACGTAGAAGGTGCTGTACGTATTATGGATTATATCTTCTCTGAAGATGGTGCTCGTATTCAAGACTTCGGTCCTGAAGCATATTGGGGCAAGATTGAAAACGTTATGGGTAAAGATACACCAGTATTCTCTGATATGACTAAGGCTATGATCGCTTCAGCTGAAACTGACTTCTGGTCATTCATGAGAAGATATATTGGTTCTACAAATGGTATTGGACATGTTCGTTCAGCTTCAGTTAACCAACAAGCTACAAACGTTTATGCTCAAGTAGGTTATAACTATTTACAAACTGCTATCAACACTAAGACAGTAACTCAAGGTTTATTTGATATGTATGGTACTAATGCTGATGGTTCTACAAAGTATAACTATGCTTCAACAGTTCCAAGTGCTGGTTGGAAGGGTATGACAGATGCTCAAATTACAACTTATGAAGCAACTAACTTATTCTGGGCTTCAGATAAGTGTGCTGAAACTGCTGCTGGTTGGGTTAAGTATGTTACTACACCATTAAAGACTGTTAATAATGATTTAGTATGTGGTACTTATAAGCTAGGTACTGGTGATTATACATTTGCTGATGTATTATCTCAAAATTCAAAAAAGAATAAGACATATTTATATGCTCAAGCAAACACATTAGGAGCTCAATACATTCCTGATAGTGCAAAATAATTTGTAAAATATTTGAATTGTGTATAGGTGCATTAATTTGCACCTATACAACAATTTGACTTTATTGGAGGTCAAAATGGAAAATCTTTTAAGAAAACATTCAAAAGCCTTATATATGGCCTTTGGAATTATGTTATTTGCCGTATTAATTGCTGCATTATTCTATGCAACTAATTATGCTAATATTCGTATCTTTTATACAATCGGAAATGGTGGTACAATCCTAATTTCTGATGTCACTGAAAATGCTGAAATTGCAGGTGAAACAAATCAAACATTATTTGCATATTTTAACAATTTTAGTCAAGGTATAAATATGGATACATTTAAAATGACTATTTTTAATTTCCAACATGATTTAAGCAACTTCAATACATTAATTGTATGGTTTGCAATTGTTGGAATCATTGCATTTGCTGCTTTACTAATTTTAGGAAATCATAATAGAAATATCTATTATAAGAGTAACTTAATTGGTGGTATTATTTTACCAATCATTGTTGCTGCATTTGCAGTAGTTATGTTAATTCAAAATATTGGATTAATGAATAGATTTGTCGCTAATCAAAGTGAATTTAACATTGTATCAGCTATTATGAATTCGGAAACTTCAATTGAAGCATCAAAGATTACAGATTTAGATCCTAATGTTTCTAATAAAGCTCTTGAGTTTGTCCGTTCACAAAATTCATGTAATTCTATTACATTTATAATTTTTGAAGTTTTATTTGGTTTAGTTTTGTGCTACTCATTATTCTTAATCTTCGTAGCTGTTAAAAAGTATAAAATAACAGAAGAAAGAAGAAATGAAGTTATTGAAAGGGCGGTAAAACAAAATGATTAATGACGTTGAAAACAAAGATTCGTTAAATCGTATGTCAGATCTTGAATTCGATAAGAATTCAGTTGAAATGCTACGTTATAGAACGAATAAATTATCTTATACAATTGGCTTGTTAGGCATTGGTTTTAGCTTACTTGCTGCATTTATATTATTTAACAGTATGGCTGTTAATACACCTTTTGTTTTATTTAAGATTTTGATAAACATTGTAATCTTATTATTTGGTTTCTTATTTTGTGAAAAAGTAAAGAATTACTCTTTACAAGGATCATATGGTTTATTTGTACTATCTGGATTATGTATTTTAAGAATTTTCTTATTACCATTATTTATTATTACAGATTATGCTAAGCTTCAAGCTGGTGAAGCTACAAAGTGGCTAGGTGAATCATTATTAAATACTAACCATGCCGTTGCGTGGTTAACATCTAATGGTTATGTTAGAGGTGTCCTAGCAATCGTTTTATTAGGCTTAGCTGCTGCATGTTTTATTTATTCTGGATTAATTGGTATGAAGAAAACTATTCGTTTAACAAAATACTTAAATAGTATTGGTGAAAAGTATTAGGATGGAGGTATAAATAATGTCTGCTGATGTAATTTTAAAGGATGTAAATAAAGTTTATCCTAATGGTTTTCATGCCGTTTATGATTTTAATATTGAAATTGAAAAAGGTGAATTTATTGTACTAGCAGGTCCATCAGGATGTGGTAAATCTACTACATTACGTATGATTGCTGGTCTTGAAGGAATTTCTTCTGGTGATCTAATTATTAATGGTAAAAAGGTTAATGATGTAGCACCAAAAGATAGAGATATTGCGATGGTTTTCCAGAACTATGCTTTGTATGCTCATATGACTGTATATCACAACATGGCATTCTCTTTAACAATTCGTAAGGTAGACCCTGTTGAGATTCATGCTAGAGTAATGAGAGCTGCTAACATTTTAGGTCTTACTCCATATTTAAATAGAAAACCTAAACAATTATCAGGTGGTCAAAGACAACGTGTAGCATTAGGTCGTACAATTGTTCGTGACCCTGTAGTATTCTTACTAGATGAGCCTCTTTCAAACCTTGATGCTAAGCTTCGTGGTACAATGCGTAAAGAATTAATGCAACTTCATGAAAGATTGAATGCAACATTTGTTTATGTAACACATGATCAAATCGAAGCATTGACACTTGCATCTCGTATTGTAGTTATGAAGGATGGATATGTTCAACAAATTGCTACTCCAAAAGAGATGTTCGATAATCCAGAAAACCTATTCGTTGCTGGTTTCATAGGAACACCGCCAATGAATTTCTATAATGGTGTTATTGACAAAAATCTTGAGTATTTTGAACATATTTCTGGTACTAAGTTTAAATTAACTGATCATCAAAGAGAGATTTTGGGTAGCTATGCTGGTCAAAATGTTATTATGGCAGTTAGAGCTGAATATGTATATATTGATGATGCTCATATCTCAAAGAATTTAGAATCTAAATTTGAAATTGATGTTGACTTTACAGAATTTATTGGTGCATATAATTTGATCTATGGTAACTTAGGTGATGAGAAAATTATTGCTAAAGTTTATGATAGAAATGAAATAACTGATAATAAACTTGTTGCTTGTTTTGATATGGAAAAAGTACATTTCTTTGATGTTGAAACAACTAAGAGAATTAGATAGGAGGTTGTTTTAGATGGAAAAGGAAAAATTAACTGTTGGTCAAAAATTTAAAAAGTGGTTAAGAAACTTTTGGTTAGGTATTGTTCAATCATTTCAGTATAATAAAATGAAACTACCAGGATTATTAATCGCTGTACCAGGTGTATTTTTAGGATTCTTCTTAAAATTCCACAATACTGTTGTTAATGGTATTAGTTTCAAAGCTGCAGGTCTTGATCCAACTACTGGATTAATTACACAAATTGATTTAATTAAACCATTTGACTTTATGGGACTATCTGTATTCTTATTAGTATTACTTGGTTTATTAAATATATTTACTGCTGCAAACGTTATGTCTAAAAAGAATTTAGGCTCTGTTGTAACTGCAACAGTTACGACATCATTAATTGTAATTTCTGCTGCATTATATTTTTATGCAATAATATATTATTTTGTATTAAAATCTAATGGTACAATCAATTCTGATTTCTATTTTAATTTAGATTGTGTTGTTTCTATTTCTGCAGTAGCAATTTCTGTAATTTGTTCTATAGTTGGTATTATTTTAGGATTTATCAATTATGATAGAACTTATGAAAAGGTAGATAGATAATGAAAAAAAAGAATGAGAATATTGACGATGAGAAATATTTAGAAGGCATCGACCCTTATCAGGTCGATAAGCTTTCTAAAATTCCATCATGGTTTACAGTTCTCTTTCTAAAGTATTGGGCAGCTGCGGCTGCCATTTTCTTTGGTATAATTGGAGGACTTGATATTGGGTTGAGTTTTGAGGACATGTCTGAAATTGATCCTTACCAAATTATGGCTTATGATTTTGTTACAATAATTATGATTACACTATTTACTACATTATTAATTAATTATCCTGTAAGATTGTTTATAAGATTAATTAATAATAGAAGAAATAATACCTTCAAGTATAATATGGTAAATTGTAAGGGATTAAAATCATTTTTTATTTCCTTTGTATATATATTTATTGTTTCAATAATTTTATATTTTGCTAAATTATATTTGAAATTACCTAGCTTTGATTTATTTGGAACTGATACAAATGGACTTGAACCATTTAGCTATGGCTTTTATTTTATATTTGTTGATTCTATTTTTTGTATAATTAAGTTTTATATAAAAAGAGTAATTGATATTATTAAATATAATAGATTAATAAAAAAGGAGGTTTAATTTATGAATTTAAAAATGATTTGTAAAACATCTAGAAGTGTTACATTTGAACTTGATAATAAGGATATATTTAATACAAATAAATATGATGTTTATTTAAATAATATTCTTATTTTCAAAGATAAAGATACTAATATTTTTTCTATTTTCGATTTAACACCTTCTACTCATTATGTAGTGAAAGTTATTCAAAACTCAAAAGAATGTATTAATGAATTTGATACTGATTATGAATATGTTTCATTAAATGTTAAGAAATTTGGAGCTAAAGGTGATGGGAAAACTTTAGATACAAATCATATTCAAGGATGTATTTTAGCCTGTCCTGATAATGGTAGAGTTTATTTTCCTAAGGGGGACTATTATACCGGACCTCTATTTTTAAAAAGTAATATCACAATAGAACTTGCAAAGGGAGCAAGATTAATTGGTGATGTTGATAGAAATCACTATCCTATTTTACCAGGTGTAACCTACACATCAGATGAAAAGGATGAATATAATTTAGGTTCTTGGGAGGGTAATCCACTTGATTGCTTTGCTAGTATAATTACTGGTATTAATGTTGAAAATGTTAATATTATTGGTGAAGGAATTGTAGATGGAAATGCAAATAATTCTGACTGGTGGATTGATGTTAGAACAAAAAGAATTGCTTGGAGGCCAAGAGGTGTATTCTTAAATAATTGTAAAAATATTGTTTTACAAGGACTTACTGTTCAAAGTACTCCTTCATGGAATCTACATCCTTATTTTTCTGAGAATCTAAAATTTATTGATTTGAAGCTTATTAATCCAAAAAATTCTCCAAATACAGATGGATGTGATCCTGAATCTTGTAATAATGTTGATATTATTGGTGTATATTTTTCTGTTGGTGATGACTGCATCGCTATTAAATCTGGTAAGATTTATATGGGTAGAAAGCATAAAAAGCCATCTCAAAACTTTAATATTAGAAATTGCTCAATGAATTTTGGACATGGTGCAATTGTATTAGGAAGTGAGATGTCTGGTGGAATTAAAAACATCAATGTATCACAGTGCTTATTTAATCAAACAGATCGTGGATTAAGAATTAAAACAAGAAGAGGAAGAGGAAAGGATGCTATTATTGATGGAATTACTTTTGAAAACATTAAAATGACTGATGTTTTAACTCCTCTAGTTGTAAATATGTTTTATTATTGCGATCCAGATGGTCATACAGAATATGTATATTCAAAGGAAAAACTTCCTGTTGATGATAGAACACCATATCTAGGAAAGTTTGTGTTTAAAGATATCGAATGCAAGGATGTAAACATTGCCGCTGGTGCTTTCTATGGTTTACCAGAAGCTCCAATTGATTCTATTGATATTATCAATGTATCTTTTGCATATTCAAACAATCCTAAAGAGGGAGTACCTGCAATGATGGATGGACTATCTCCAATGAAGGGTAAAGGTTTACTTTTCAATTATGTAAATTCAATAAATATCAAGAATGTTCATTTTTATAATCTTCATGATAAAGATATTGAATGCTATGAAGTTGGATGTATTAATAAGTAAATTTTAATAATAATATTAATGGGTATTTATGTGCAAAATATCCATTTTTATTTTATACAAATTAAATTAACTTAATTATATAAGTATTGATTTAAATTTTTGAAGAAAAGTAAATATTTTTTTATTCCAAAATATATTGTTTTTAATAAAATATGTTATAATATTATAGTATATGTTTTTATTCATATATTATGAAAAGCGAGGTAGAATAAATGAAAATTTCAATTGGTTGTGATCATTCTGCATTAGATTTGAAAAATGATATTATTTCTCATTTGAAGAAGAATGGACATGAGGTTATTGATCGCG
>JALEQD010000209.1 GCA_022768655.1 Anaeroplasma sp. | reverse complement strand
TGCCTTGGCAGCCTCAAATAATTCGTCCTCGCGCATGGAGGAAATCCGTGCAATCTCGGAATTCATTTTCCGCATATGTCTTACGGCCTGGACGATATCGCCGGTTCCCGGCTCGCCCTTGGTACGAATCATGGAAGCACCTTCGTTGATTCTGCGGAGGGCTTCTCCAAGGTCCCTGGCACCGCATACAAATGGAACCTTGAAATCACGTTTATTAATATGGTATAAATCGTCTGCCGGGGAAAGTACCTCGGACTCGTCGATGTAGTCGATTTCGATGGCTTCGAGAAGCTGTGCCTCAACGAAGTGGCCGATGCGGCATTTTGCCATGACAGGGATGGAAACCGCTTCCTGGATTCCCTTAATCATCTTTGGGTCGCTCATTCTGGAAACACCTCCGGCCGCACGGATATCTGCAGGAATCCGCTCCAGTGCCATGACGGCACAGGCACCGGCCTCTTCTGCGATTTTTGCCTGCTCCGGTGTGGTAACGTCCATGATGACTCCGCCCTTTAACATCTGCGCCAGACCCTTATTTAAGTCATACTGTGTATTTTTCATTTTCTTGTCCTCCTTGACTGGTTTTTTGTCTGCTGTTATTGTATAATAAATCTGGCCTGTAAAAAAGAATCAAATAAAAAATATTTTATATGCCAGAGAAAGGAAAGAAATGCTTACATACGACTTGAATGATAAAGACATGGCGTTATACAAAAACCTGTATGAAAAAATTAGAAATGACATAAAAAGCGGGGTTCTTAAGAATGATGAGAAGATGCCATCGAAGCGGACATTTGCAAATCATCTCGGGGTTAGTACCATTACGGTTGAAAAAGCATATGACCAGTTAATCAGTGAGGGCTATCTTTACACCCTGCCGCAGAAGGGATATTATATTTCGAAAATAGAGAACCGGCTTCCTTTGCCGGCACCTGCCAGCAAGCCGGTAAGGATTAATACCGGAGAGAAGAAGGAGGAGCTTCGCTTTGATTTTTCATCGAACCAGGTGGAGAGCAGCTGTTTTCCATTTTCTGTGTGGGCGAAGCTGATAAGAGAAACCATATCCATGCGCGAGGAGGAGCTTCTGACCAATTCCCCCTGCAGCGGGGTGCGTGAACTTCGGGACGCAATTGCAAAACATCTGGCAGATTTTCGTGGAATGGCGGTGGATCCGGACCAGATTGTGGTCGGGGCGGGAACGGAGTATCTGTATGGCCTTCTGGTAAAACTGCTTGGAGAGGAAAAAATTTACAGTATAGAAAATCCTGGCTATAAGAAATTAAAAAAAATATATGAGGCAAATCATATCGACTGCCGGCTGGTAAGGATGGACGAAAGTGGAATCTGCGTGGAAGAGTTAGAGGCTGTAGAGGCTGATGTTGCACATATCAGCCCGACCCATCATTTCCCGACGGGAATTACAGTGCCGGTCAGCCGCAGGTATGAGCTTCTGGCGTGGGTCAATGAAAAGAAAGGACGTTATATCATTGAGGATGATTATGACAGCGAATTCCGCATGAATGGAAATCCGATTCCAACCCTGCAGAGCATCGATGCCTGCGAAAAGGTAATTTACATGAATACCTTCTCAAAATCCCTGGCATCGACCATCCGTATCAGTTACATGGTTCTGCCGGAGCATCTTGCAAATAAGTATTATGAAACCCTGTCCTTTTATTCCTGCACGGTGC
>JALEQD010000105.1 GCA_022768655.1 Anaeroplasma sp. | reverse complement strand
AATCTTAAAATGCTTACACTGCTCTAGCAAATTGTTTTTTTCGCTAGCAGAAAGAATAAATACCCTTACTCCTTTTTCCTTAAGACATTTTACAGTATCAATGACACAGGGAAATAAAGAGCATTTTAGGCTTGCAGGCTGATATTCTTTAATAAATTTGATAGCTAAAGAATCAAATGGTTCAATTGAAAAATCAATTCCAGCAGCCTCATAATATTTAATTATTGGAAATGTAAAGATTTCTCTATATCTTTCTAAAGATATTTCTTTTTTATTTTGTGATAAAAGTAATTTATTCAATAATTTTAAGCACAAATCAAGATCATCAATAATTGTTCCATTAAAATCTAAAAAAACATTTTTTATCATACTTACCTCAAAAAAATAATTAATTATTTAGTATCTTTTTTGCTTCATCATTTACCGCTAAAATTAACCATTCTGGTTCTAAAACCTTACATTTAGAACCAAATGACAATACAAATGACAATATCATATTCTTATTTTGCATTTCACATTTTAATCTAGATGTATGAGAATCTATTATTTCTACCTCTTGATTTTTACCATATATTCTTTCTTGAATTACAGTATTTAAATCTCTTAATTCTAAATGTATTTTATAATAATCACCATTTTGCTTCATACCAAATTCATCTAAATATTTTGATTCATCAAATGTTTTTAAAATAGTAAAATGGTTTCTAGTTAATTCTATACGTTCTATTCTATTTAATTTATAATACCCAAAATCATTAATTTTTTCATTCCATGCTAAAACAAACCAAGACCCATTATAGCTAAAAAGCTTATATGGATGTAAAATATGAACCTTAGGAACATTAGAAGCAGGAATATATGTCACCTCACATTTTAGCTGTGATATTATCGCATCAGAAAAGACTTGATAATAATGAGCTAAAACATTTTTATCAATAGCAAGAGGAAAACGATCAATCATGGAAAGAGGAACAATAGCTGATGATGAATTAAACGAAGCCATAATTTTTCCCATTGCAGCCTGAAATTGATCAAAAATCAAAAAATCATTTGATTCCTTTAAGAAATCTACGCCTTTTTGAATACTATTTTTTTCATCATCAGTTAGTGATACTGATGGTAATATCTCTCTTCTATCAAGCTTATATCCACCATATTTTCCTTTATATGATTCAATATTATAGCCAAGCAATTGAATTTCTTTAATATATTCCTTTATATTTCTAGGATTTGTTTCTAATAAATCAGCAAGCTCATTTGTTGAAACAACATCCCTACAGCTTAATAGCTGTATTATTTTAATACATGCAGCAGTCTTTCCCAAAAAAATCACCTTCAATCAAATATAATTTTATCATTTAAAAATTCCAAAAGCAATACATTCAAAAAACCTATAAAATTATATTCTATAATTTAAGAAAACATATTATAATATAAATACTAGAACCATTAATTGTTCTAATTTTATATATGGAGATGGTACCAGTGGATATAAATCTAAAAACAAATAATTATAAATATATATCAATATATGAAGAGATAGTTGAAAGAATTAATACTGGCATATTAAAACCAAATGAAAAGCTTTTATCAAAGCGAGATATGGCTATTAATCTAAATGTAAGCCTTAATACTATTATTAATGCCTATAATTTATTATTAGATGAAGGCTATATTTATTCAATTGAAAAAAAAGGATATTACGTTACAAATCAACCGGTTTATGCATATCATCCACAAATAAAAGAAACAACTAAGCAAGAAAGTAAAAATATAAAATTCGATTTTACTACTCGTTCAGTTGATAATATAGTCAATCCAAGATTCAAAAAAATATATAAAAGCTGCATAGAAAACGATAATTACACAGAAAAAACAAATTTCAAGGGCGATATAAAATTACGTAAAGCAATTAAAAAGCATCTATTTGAAAATCGTGGAATAAACGTCTCTTTAGAATCAATTATTATTTCATCAGGAATGGAAATATTTAAAGAGATTCTATCTTGCATTAGCCTAGATAAAATATATTTAGAAAATCCTGGCTATCATAAGCTTGCCTCAATTGCTAAAAACATAGATAAAAAAATCGAATATATTGACCTAGATTTAGATGGTGTTAAAGTACCTTCTAAATCAGGCATATTATATACAACAAGCTTCAATCAGTTCCCAACGGGAATAAAAATGAGTATCTCAAGAAAAAAGGAATTATTGTCATGGGCAATAAATTCAAATAGTATTATCATTGAAGATGATTTTGATGCTGAATTTAGAATTAATTCTATGCCTACAACAGCATTATATTCATTAAATAATTCTCATGTAATCTTCTTTTCAACATTTTCAACCACAATATATCCAGGATTAAGAATATCATATGCAATTTTACCTGATGATATAATGAAGAAATATGAGAATAAATATTCTTCTTATTCTTGTTCTGTTCCTACGCTTGATCAGCTTGTTTTATGTGAATTTATTAATTCAGGTGAATATGTAAGACATATTAATAAAACAAAGAAAAGATATCTAGAAAAAAGAGAAAAAATAATTAATGAATTAAAAAAGATTGACAATATCAATATCAATACAAAGAAAAATTATCTTTCAATACTAGTTGAGCTTCCAAATTTAGATAAAACGGAATTAATAAATAATGGCATATTAATTAATTCCTTAAGTGATTATGACTATTATAATAATCATTCTGATACATTTATATTAGGATATACTGGGATAAAGCTTGAAGATATTGAAGATGGAATAAAGGCAATAAATAACATACTAAAAAATAAAAACCATATTAATCAATGCATATAGCCTTTGATTAATATGGCATTTTTTTATTCTTCTTTAGTATTTTCTTCAGAAGAATCTTTAGGTTCTACATCATCTTGTTTTTCTACTAAAGTATTTTCTTCTACTTTTGTATCAGGAAGAGTATTTTCTGAATTTAAAGTTGAAACATTAGCTTCTTCTATTACAGTAGGCTTTGTATTAATAACATTTTTATTATTAAGCTTCTTTTCTACTGTCTTTCTAGAACCATAATTCTTTGTTGTGCCACGATTTCTTGTTACTAAATCTCTAATTCTTGCAAAATGGAATAGAAGAACATAAATTAAAGAAACACAAACTAAATATAATACTAAAATACCTAATGTTTGGAAAATTAATTTTGTTGGCTGTAAATACTTATCCTCATATCTAAATGAATAATTTGGATTACTTAGGAATTTTTCTTCAAAGCCTAAAGTATTTTCATTTCCATCATAGAATTCATTAAATTTGTTAGCAGCATTATCCTTAATTTTACTATCTTCAGAATTAGAATCCTCAATATATTGATTGTAATTTTTAACAAGATCTTCTACATCTTTAAAGAATTCTTGAGAAAAATCTAAATTAACATTAATATTACATTTAATATGCTCAGAATTATTAGAACAAGAATCTAAAATTGAAATACTAGTGATTCCACCATCAAGATCCATTGCGTCAATTAATGGTGATGTTAATGTAAGGCTATAAAAGCCCCAATTAGTATATGATGTAAATAAATCTCTTTCTCCATTTAAGATTACATCTTTAACGCTTAAAGGTTTATCATTAATCATATAGCTATTAACTGTACTAGAAATCTTAAATTTATAATCATAATAATCTCCAGATGCAGTTTGGAATCTAATTCCAAAGTCATTCATTAATTCACCCTTTGAATTTTTATAATCTACAGTTTGTAACGAAGTAGATGGATTGAAAATGTAAATATAATATGAATTATTATATGTATTACTTATTTCAATGTCACTGCTTTCTGAATCCTTATAATAAGAAATTTGAGATAATGTTGTTGAAGGGAATATTGCAACCTCGCAAACATCATTTTGAGATGTAACTAAATTTCTAGTGTCAAAACAGCCACCAAATATTTTTGCAATATCGACGTAATTCTTATCGTTTAAAGCATCAGCAGTTAATTTTTGAATATGAGAGTAGCCATTTGAATTATATCCAATAATATAAACCAAAAAAGCCATTATTAACGTAAATGCTAAATATACTATTTTTAATATTTTTTTTGCCATAAAAAAATCCTTTCACTTATTATTAATGCTACAAGAGATATTGTATCATTTTTAAAAAAAAATTCAACACTTACTATTTACAAATAAAATAAAATGTGTATAATAGAAATTGCGTAATTTGACGCAAGCTGATGGCGCACATGGTGAAGTGGTTAACACATCGGATTGTGGCTCCGACATGCGCAGGTTCGATCCCTGTTGTGCGCCCCACTAAAATATTCAAGTCCTAAGCAGGACTTTTTTTTAAATTATGAATAAAGATGTTATTTGATTTAAATATTTCAAATACCATCTTTATTTTTTTATGCACCAATTATGCTTTTTATTACCGCAAAATAAGTTTGAATTGTACTTACTGATGAAATATTATTTGAATCATCACAATAAGTATAAACATTATCATAATTCTTTGTAGATAATGACATTAATGTTATAGCTTGATATGTAGCTAAAGCTGAATCAATACCATATATACCTATACTCTTTTGAGTTAATGTCATATCTTTATTTGAATCAGTCTCAAAATCATATATTGAAACCTTTTCTACATTTGTAGCAATATTTTCGTATGAATAATCATATAAGCCAACATGTAAATCTTTAATCATATTATTTAAAGCTATTCTAATAATATTAGATTTAGTAATCTTATATATTTGTTTATTATTTAATGCTGCAATAGTCATAATATCAAGTGAAGCATCAAATGAAGTGTTACTTTCATTTATTGTCTTTATACTTGCCATTAAATCAAATATTGCATTCTCATTTAATACAAATAAATCTTCAGATGATAATATATCTATGTCAGAATTTGTTGCATATAGTTCTAATTCCATAGAACCATTTGTAATATTCAATGAATTTGTTATAGTTGCACGAACTATTGCGCTAACAGATAATGTTTCAAATTTATCCTCACTAGGCAAGCTAATACTCATTTCATTTGTAATGTTTAATTCATCATTTACCTCATCATAGCCAATAGCCTTAAATGCATTTAAGAAATTACCAAATTCATCCTTAGTTAAATACTTAATATCATTATTATTAGAATCCTTTCCATTTTCTATTACTCCTAAAGGTACATATAATGTTTTAGATTCACCTTTAGAATTAGAAAGAATAATAGTTGAAAGCTTATATCTTAATAATATTGATTCCTTCATTGCCTCAATTTGGCTTGAATTAACTTTGTTAAAGCTAAATGAGTTAGTAGAGCTTGTTGATAATTCAAGTGTACCATCTTTACTGATAACATTTATCATTGCAGAAAACTCCTTTGGTAAAATATAATGAGTTTTTTCTCCTGCAGATTCTAATCTATTATCATATGTACAGAATATTGCCATTGGAACATCGCCATCTAGTTGTTTTATAATTGTGGATGTAAACATACTATATACAATGCATGATTTTGGAATTTCATTTTCAGCCATATCGCTTGATATTTTTAAGCCATCAAATGAAATATCATTTAAATTAATAATAGCATTTCCTTCTGAGTCCTTATTTTCTGTTGGCAATATTTCAGAAAATACTGTTAGCATATTATCTAGCTCAGTCTTTGTAATATATTTAAATTCTTCGTTAGTTGATAGGCTATAATCATAGGCTTCATTTGGAACATTTTCTTCTTCAATGTTTTGAACAAGTAAATGTGATAAATTATAATGTAGTATTGTAGATTTAACAATATCATCTAGTTTTGGTTTAGATATATTCATTGATTTAATATTGATTCCATCTAATGAAATTGTATTTTCATTAGTTTCTTCCTCACCTACTGCAGGAGCAGTTTTATCCAATAATGTAAATAAGCCTTCAGTAAATGATTTAATTTCATCAGATAAGATGAAATTATTTTTTTCACCAAGTGATTTTCCCATATCGTATGCTTTATTTGGAATACTTATTGAATCTACCTTACTTAGCTCAATTGAAATATTATAATGAATAATATCTGATTCAATAATTAAATCAACCTTTGCAGGTGTTAATTTAATTTCATCAAATGAAATGGAAGCTATACTAATATTACCAAATTCATCCTTTGCACTATTTGGAAGTAAAACTAAAAGTGAATCAAACAACTTTTCTATTTCTGTTTTTTTAACATAATTATATTTTTCACCATTAGATAATGTATCATCAATAACCTTATTTGGAACAGTAATAGTATCCTGTAAATTTTCTGATAATTGATATGAAATATTATAATGTAATAGCTTTGATTTTGTCATACCCATTACTTTTTCTTTATTTAATTTAATTGATTTCATATCAAAATTATTAAAATCAATATCAAGATTCTTTATTTGATTAATTAAATTAATTAATTCAGTATTGTTTTCTTCATCTAAATATAACCATGGTTCAACAGTAGATAAGGAATTAGGCATTACAACTCCATCAATTGAATTTGACATTTGAATAATTGAATTAGCTAATGTAGCTTCAACAATTTTACTTTGAGAAATAATAGTAGTTAAATTTTCAGATTTTAACATTTTGCTAAAATCATTTTCACTTTCATCTAGCATATCTAAAACTGTTGGAATTATATTGAATAAATCTAGTACTGATGATTTTTTTATTAAAGTTTCTCCATTAATATCTTCTTTACATTCAAGAGGAACATAAATTACAATATCCTCATCTAACTCTAAATTTTCAACAATTTGACTTAATGAAAATTTAATAATATAAGAATCTAACAATCTTGATAATACTGTTTTTGAAGATATACTATCATCTACAGGCTTTTCAAATATGCTACACATTTTTCTTATTGCTTGCATATCAAAATTTCCTGATTGAATAATATCATATATTATTTTACCGTCTTTAGCAATTAAAATTTTGATAACATCAAGTAAAATACCGATTTCTCCTTCTTTTACTAAAACTCCATCTGCTGAATATTTATTTGTATACTCAATTCCTGTAGGCATTTTACCAGTTGGACTAATACTTGCCAAAATAGAATTAACCTGTTCTTGAATCATAGGTAAAGTTAAGACTAATCCTAAGATTTTTGAATCAGATATCATTTTTGCAACTCTATCATATAGCTTTTCGTTTTCTTCAAAATCTGGATTATCTGTGCTTAAAAGATTAAATATACCATCTACTGGTTCTGATTCAGTAGAGATTTTCTTATATAAATCTATTATATCAAGTGACCCATTTAAAAAAGTAACAAATTCACCAATCCAATCAACCTCATCAGTTGATGTTGAAGAAAGCTTAATTGCTTCTTCAGATGTGTATATTGTTGTATTAGAATTACTATCTGAATTAATCTCTTCTGTCATCAAGGTAATACCATAATCATATAGCTCTTGAATTACAGCATTTCCTACACTTCTTTTCTTTTCATCAGTAAACATTGATAATTCTGTAATTACTGGTATAAGCTTTTCACCATAGATAGTATAATAATCTAATGGTTCAAGAGTAGTTTCATTTTCCATTGATTTTTGTTCAACAAATATACCAACAGCAAGCTTAGCAATTTGTTTTGCTTCTTCCTTATTTAATAAATTGGAAACAGTTATTTTATTTTCACCAGTAAATAAAATTTTCAAAATTTCCTTTGTAACCTCATCTGATGAATCTGTTGTAACAAACTCATCAATATGAGAGGTGATTGAATCTACTAGTGATAAAGCAAAATTAATTAAATATGTTTCGCCTTCAAATTCATCGATTATTTTATTGACATCATTTTGAAAATTTTCATTTTCAAATAGCTTAGAAAGAATATCAATTGTATTAACATCAGGTGTAGTACCATCATTATTCATTGTACCCTTAACAAGCTTAACTACATCTTCTGAATCATATTCTAGCATCAAATTAAAAATATCATTTATTAATTTTGTATATGGAGATAATTCCTTTCTAAGAATCATATTATCATTTATATTTTTTTTCTCATCCTTTAGCTTTCCTTGGAAAATTAAATCAGAAATATATAAATAATAAGGTACCTGATTTTTATCCTTTATAGAATTAAATATTTTTATTATTCCAGTTGAACCATAGCTTCCAATACAACGATATGTAACATAGGTAGTATCTAAAACTTCATCTTCAAATTTTACATCAGTAAAATCATCATATTTTTTTGAACCAATACCACCAGAAATTAAAAACAATAATGATCCTAAAAATGATAGGGAAACTGTTGCCCTAACAAATCCTCTTAATCCACCTACAAGACCACCTAGTAAAAAATGCTTACTGTAGGGAGTATCACTTATTCCTTCACGATAATTTCTTCTTGCTCTTCTTTTTCTACGTCTTTCAGGATAAAAAATAGTATATATCAAGTATAAAATGAATAATAAAATGAAATACACTATCCACAAAATAAATGCAAAAATCATATGATAAAGCAAATGCACGATAGTAAATATATATTCACCATTTTCATTTACTATATTAGAAATTGCAGTATTAGCATCCATATTTTTTATAACTAATTCTATTAGTATATCTGTTAATGTTACTGATTCTGATGAAACATTCAATAATGATTGAAGTGAATCCTGATTAGCCAGATTCAAGCCCCAATTCACTGCAGACACAATATTTGCATCAACATTTTCGTTATTTACAATAACAAAAAATGCAATAAGGCATATAGTAAAAGCAACTAATGCATTAATTGCTAATATTAAGCTTTTCCTAAAACCTTTAATCATTCCACCAATAAAGCTTAAAATTATAATAGAAAAAAATAGTATTGTTGGTCCCCAGACAAAACAAAATTTAATAATTTCATCACTGCTCATGCTATATACCTCCTATTTTTCCTTTAATTTATTTTACATTTTTTTATTTAACAATACAATAAAATATGTAATCTAACATTATTTTTGTATTATTTTTTCACAAAAAACATCAAATACATTTGCAATTAATTGTTCTTTATGATATACTAATTCACGTATGACATAGGGGCATGGTGTCAACGGTAGCACGCGGGTCTCCAAAACCTTTAGTTCGGGTTCGAATCCTGATGCCCCTGCCATTTATATTATTAGATTTATACGGCTTTGTAAGGAGACTGCTGAAAAAGTCTTTATGATTTAGAGGTATGGAAACATATCTCTTTTTCTTTAATTTTGTTGGTTTTTAATTACTAGTTTTCCTAGTATTTTATACTAAAATATGTTATAATATAAGTATAGAAATGAGTGATGAAAAATGATTAAACAAGAGTCTTTAATATTAAGCCCATATATTGCTTTATATGATATTATTATTCCAAAAGATCACGAACTAAGACAATTAG
>JALEQD010000060.1 GCA_022768655.1 Anaeroplasma sp. | reverse complement strand
GGAATTCTTAAAAATGATATTTCAGAAAAAGATATCACAAAAGAAAGGGTATTAAAGCATGAAGGTCTTGATTGATACTAATGTTATTTTAGATGTTTTATACAAAAGAGAGGGATTTTATGAAGATTCTTTGAAAATATGGAAACTTTGTGAAACAAGGAAGTTAGATGGATATATTTCTGCACTTTCGATTCCTAATATTGTATACATTTTAAGAAGAGAATTAGATCCTGAAAAAACTTTAGAAGTTATTAATAATATTAATTTGGTTTTTAAGATTTATGATTTGAAATCCGATATAATTATGCAAGCGGCAGAGAAAAAAACGAAAGATTACGAAGATGCTTTACAAATGGTTACTGCTCAAAAACTAAAAGCTAGTTTTATTGTTACAAGAAACATCAAGGATTTTGCAGGTAGTAAAATAATTGCTGTAAAGCCATCTGAATTATTAGAAAGATTAGATTTTTAAAATGTTAGAAAAAAGTATAATAGTATCATCTATGACTAAAGAGGATTCTCATAAGCTATTTATTGATTTTAAAAATGATAAGTCGTTGTTTGAAAGAGAAGAGTTATTGGGACATTAGCTCTTAAGAAAGCATTAAAATATGCTAAATACGAACTTAAGTTAACTAGAATTGTTGCAAGCATCTTAAAAACTAACAAAAGAAGTCAGCACATTTTCAACAAGATGGGATTTGTATTGTTCGATGAAGATAACCATTTTTACAAATACTATATAAATATTTAGTGTGTAAGTGAGTGGAGGTGCTTAGAATTACACGAATAGTCGTGTTAATTTGCACGTACTCCCAAATATATGTGTCTATTAATTAATATAATAGATTGAATAAAATCGGTGGAGGTGCACCAGCTATACTACACTACACCATTATTTAATTAATATATTAGTTTAATACTATAAAATGTATACTTCCATTAAACAAATGGAGTTACTAGATAAATTATTGTTTTTTAAGAATTTAATTTAAAAATCACCTATTTATAATATGAATTAACATGTTAAAATAGGTGATTTTAATTTTAAGTAAAAGTATTTATACTATATTGTTATAATTATGGATTTAAAACATAATGTTATTTTTCTTAAAATGTTGTATAATTACCCTAAAGATAAAAAATATGCTAGGAGAATCGATCATGAGACAATTCACAAGGCTTGATGCGATTCAACATGCACTAAGAAATCCTATGGAGGATTTTTTCTATAATCATGACAATAAAAGTTGTGATTAATGAATTAATATAATAAAAATTTTACTTAATTACAAGTTTAATTATTCAAAGGAGTCAGTTATGAATAAAATTACTAGCTTTACAATTAATCATTTAACATTATTACCAGGATTATATGTATCAAGAGTTGATGAAATGGATGGTTTTAAATTTACAACCTTTGATCTTAGAGTTACAAGACCAAATTTTGAACCAGTTATGGATACATCTGTTTGTCATACGATTGAGCATCTAGCCGCGACATATTTTAGAAATTATTATCCCCAAGATACTATGTATTTTGGTCCAATGGGCTGTAGAACAGGTTTTTATTTAATTGTTAAGGGTGAAAAAACAAGTGAAGAATATAGAAAGCCTGTGATTGATTGCTTCAAGTTTATTTTAGAATTTGAAGGAGAAATTCCTGGGGCAAGTGCTATTGAATGTGGTAATTATCTTGATTTGAATTTGAATATGGCAAAATATTATGCTAAAAAATATCTAAAAGAATTAGGTGCATAGTTATGAGAATAGATGAAATATTAAGTAAAAAAAGAACTTTATCCTTTGAGGTTTTCCCTCCTAAAAAGGGTAATGATGAAATAAATAAGGTATTTAATACAATTAAAGAATTAAAGGAATATAACCCTGATTTTATATCAGTAACCTATGGGGCATCTGGTTCTAATCGAAATTCTAATGTTGAGATTGCAAGCTTTATAAAAAATGAATGTAATATTGAACCACTTGCGCATTTGACTGGTGGCCCATCTACAAAAGAAGAAATAGATGAAATAACAAAAAGATTTAAAGAAGAGGGAATTGAAAATATTTTAGCATTAAGAGGAGATAAGCCTCTTGATTATAATGATGATTATTGTAAATATTTTAAGCATGCGACTGATTTAGAGGATTATTTAAAGGATAAGGATTTTACTATTGCTTGCGCATGCTATCCTGAAGGGCATATAGAATGTGAAACATTATATGAGGATTTAGTTCATATGAAGGAAAAGGAAGAAAAGGGAGCTAAATTCTTTATTACACAGATTTTTTATGATAATGATTATTATTATCGTTTAGTTTTTGAAGCAAGAAAAATTGGAATTAAAGCACCTATTATTCCAGGTATTATGCCACTTACAAATCCTAAAAACATTAAAAGAATTAAGCAAATGTGTGGTTCTACAATTCCTTTAGGATTTAGAAATATGATTGAAATATATAAGGATAAACCACAGCTATTAGAGGAAATTGGATATAATTATGCAGCTTATCAAATTATTGATTTGATAGCGAAGGGTGCTCCTGGTATTCATTTATATATAATGAATAATAGTAAAACAGCAAAAGAAATATATAAGAGGCTTAAAAATGTCTTTAGTGAAATGTTCTGATATTAAGGATTTAGTTTATTCATACTTGGGCTATAGAGGTATTAATAGTGATTTAGAGATTGACAGTCTAATTTTAGAATGCTTTAGTGAGGTAGAAGAGCTATCTCAATTTAGATATATGATGTATGAATATACAGAAATTTTTGATTTTTTGAAAAGAAATGAAAGCTATCAAAAGCTATTAAATAATTGTTCATCTTATTTATTTGTTATTACAACATTAGGAAGTAGAATAGATGATAGATGTAAATATTATTCTAAAACTAATATGAAGAAGATGTGTGTTTTTGATGCAGTAGCAAGTGCGTATTTAGAAGCTTTAGCTGATAAATATGAAGCTGATAATATAAAATCACCTCATACCTATAGATTTTGTCCTGGGTATCAAAATACAAGTGTTGAGGATTTAAAGGAAATATTTAAAATTATCAAGCCTTTTAAGCTTGGTATTAGTTTATTAGATTCTAATTTGATGATTCCTCTTAAAACAATGTGTGGAATTATTGCCTTAGGTAAAACATCAAAAAAAGAATGCGGACATTGTGCAATAAAGGATAAATGTGAATATCGAAAGAAGGGAAAAACATGCTTTTAGATAACTTAGGTAAAAGGGTTATGCTATTTGATGGTGGCATGGGAAGTGAAATTGAAAAAAGAGGTCTAATTGATTTCATTCCTGAAGAATTAAATATTACGCATAAAGATGAAATCATAGATATTCATATGTCTTATAGTGATGCTGATTTTATAACAACAAATACCTTTGGTCTTAATAGAATTAAATACCATGGTAATTATTCTTTAAAGGAGTTATGCTTAGCAGCAATCTCTAATGCTAGAAAAACAAATAAATATGTTATGTTTGATATTGGACCAACTGGTTCAATGCTAAAGCCAATAGGAAGCTTGTCCTTTGATGATGCATATGAAGCCTTTAAGGAGGTTGTCTTATTTTCTAAGGATTTAGTTGATGGTTATATTTTAGAAACATTTTCTGATTTATATGAAATGAAGGCAGCACTGCTTGCGGTAAAGGAAAATACAGATAAGCCAGTTTTTGCAACAATGACATTTGATAAAACAGAAAGAACATTAACCGGTTCAACTCCAGAAATTGTTGTTAATACCTTAGAAAACCTTGGTGCTTTTGCAATTGGAGTAAATTGTAGCTTAGGGCCAAAGGATTTATATCCTATTGTATTAAGAATGATAAAAGCTTCTCATACTCCAATAATAGTTCAGCCAAATAGGGGATTACCTATAATTAAAGATAAAAAGACATGCTATACACTTCCATTTTCTGATTTTGATGAATACATAAAAAAATTTATCGATATTGGTGTATCAGTTGTTGGTGGGTGCTGCGGAACAAATAGTGAGTTTATTTCTGGAATTGCTAAATACAAGGGATTAGAAGTAAAAAAACAAAATAACCCATTTTATACTATAGTAAATTCATCTTCTAATTTAGTTAATATTGAAAATGTTTCTGTTTGTGGAGAAAGAATAAATCCTACTGGTAAGAAAAAATTAAAGGAAGCAATATTGAATGAAAATTATGATTATTTGATTAATGAAGCAGTGAAGCAGGCTGAATGTGGTGCTGATATTTTGGATGTTAATGTCGGTGTTCCAAAAATTGATGAGGCTAAGATAATGAAAAATGCTGTTTGCATGATTCAAGAATATTGTGATCTTCCTTTGCAAATTGATTCTTCAAATAAGGAGGCTATTGAATTAGGATGTCGTTATTATAATGGTATTCCAATTATTAATAGTGTTAATGGTGAAGAAGAGGTAATGAATAGAGTCTTTCCAATTGCGAAGAAGTATGGAGCGATAGTTTTAGGATTAACATTAGATGAAAATGGAATACCTAAAACAAGTGAAGAGAGATTTGAAATTGCTGAAAGAATAATAAATAAAGCATTAGAATATCAAATACCTAAGCATAGAATAATTATTGATACACTTGTTTTAACAGCTTCTGCAGAGCAAATGCTAGTTAAGGAGACTTTAAAAGGCTTATCTTTAGTTAGAGGCCTTGGAGTTCATACAGCCTTAGGTGTTTCGAATGTATCATTTGGTTTACCAAACAGACCATTAATAAATAAAACATTTTTATCTATGGCAATGTATGCTGGCTTAAATATGCCAATATTAAATCCGCTTGATAGTGAAATGATGGGTGCTATATCAGCATATAATGTATTAATGGGTATTGATAAGGACTCTTCTTGCTATATTGAAAAATATAAGGATGTTGAAACAGAAATTAAAACAATTTCAAAAGCTGAAGCAAGAAATGAAGCTGAAAAGCTTAATCTTTTTTCTGCTGTGAAAAAAGGATTAAAGCAGTCAATAGAAAAGCTAGTATTAAATGAATTAGAGGTATTATCACCACTTGATATTATTAATAATATTTTGATTAAAGCATTAAATGAGGTTGGAAAGCTATATGATCAAGGTAAATTATTTTTACCACAGCTTATCGCATCAGCTGAGGCAGCTAAAGAAGCATTTAGTATCATTTCTTCAAAATTTCCAAAAAATGATGCTAAAAAAGCAACAATAATTATGGCCACTGTTAAAGGCGATGTTCATGATATTGGTAAAAATATATGTAAGATTGTAGCTGAATCATATGGCTATGAGGTAATTGATTTAGGTAAGGATGTTGATATTTTTAGTATTGTAGAGGCTGATATTAAATATAAGCCAATTGCCATTGGCTTATCAGCATTAATGACAACTACAGTTGTTAGTATGGAAAATACTATTAAAGAATTAAGAAAAAATAATACTAAGGCTAAAATTTTAGTAGGTGGTGCTGTATTGACAGAAGAAATTGCTAAAGGGATAAATGCTGATTATTATACAAAGGATGCTTTAAGCTTTGTTAATCTTTTAGAACAAATATGCCAACAAAAATAGTCAAATTATTTCTTTGAAATAGATAATATGCTATAATTATTCTAAATTAATTAGTTATTGAGGTTTATGTTATGGATATGAAGAATTTTATTACCTTTGAGGGTGGAGAATGTAGTGGTAAAACTACAATAATTGAAAGCATTGTAAAAAAATTTAAAGAATTAAATATAGATTATATTACTACAAGAGAACCAGGTGGAATTCGTATTGCTGAGGATATTCGTAATATTATTCTAGACGTTAATAATACGGAAATGACACCGGAATGTGAAGCATTATTATATGCTGCAAGTAGAATGCAACATTTATCTCAGAAGGTATTACCTGCATTAAAGGATAATAAAATTGTTTTATGTGATAGATTTTTAGATTCATCCTTAGCATATCAAGGCTATGCAAGAGGCCTAGGTATGGATAGTGTTTTAAAGGCAAATTCCTTTGCCCTTGATTATCTTCCAGGCCTTACAATTTTTATTGATGTAAAACCAGAGGTTGCATTAAAAAGATTAGGACAAAGAAATAAAAGTGATAGATTAGATTTAGAAAAAAAGGATTTTCATCAAAGGGTTTATGAAGGCTACCATAAGGTATTAGAAATGTATCCAGATAGAATATTTAGAATTGATGGTAATCAAAGCCTTGAGGATGTAACTAATGATTGTATAAGTGCAGTATTAAGGTATTTAAATATTTGAGGTGATTTTTTTGGATATTAAAAGTGTAATCGAAAATCAGAGCATAATATTTAATATGCTAAAAAAATCACGTGAGGATAATCATTTATCTCATGCCTATTTGTTTTATGGTGATGAGGGTGTGGGTAAAAAGGAAATGGCTTATGCCTTAGCCTGCTTAGAATATTGTCCAAATGATGGTTGTTTTGAATGTGGTGTATGCAAATCAATTTGTGATAATCAGCATATGAATGTTAATTATATTGGTATAAATGCTGATAAAACAATGATATCAAAGGAGCAAATAAATAATTTGCAGGAGGAATTTTCTAAAACATCATTAGTAGAGGGTACAAGATTTTATATTGTTGATGGTATAGATACAGCCTCTATGGCTGCACAAAATAGCTTATTAAAATTTATTGAGGAGCCTATTAATTCAACACCAACAATTGGTATTTTTTTAGCTAAGGATACATCTAATGTTGTTCCTACAATTTTATCAAGATGTTCACTTGTACATTTTAAAGCAATACCATTAGAAAAAAGTGTTATGTATTTAGAAAATAATAATATTTCTAAGCTAGATGCGATATTATCAGCAAGCCTTACAAATAATATTGAAGAGGCTAAATCTATTGCAAATTCACAGGATTTTGAAAAGAATAAAGAATTGTTTTTATCATTTATGGAAATAAATAAGCCTAAGGATGGTGTTAGGTTTTATTTAGATAATTTGATGTTTTATAATCAAGGTAAAAATTTAGAATATTTTCTTAATTGGATTTTATTGTTTTTACAGGATGCTTTAGTAGCTAATAATAAAAATGATAATTTGATTTTGAGCCCTTTATATGATAAAATCATCATGTATAAAAATAAAAATGGAAAAAGCTTGAGGGATAAATTGAAAATAGTTTTAGATTTATTTAGTAAGCTTAAATATAATATATCAGCTAAAAATGTATTTCATGAGCTGATAGTCAAACTAATTTAGGTTGGTGGTAAAGTGAGAGCTATTCGCGTTCAATTTAAGCCTTTAGGAAAAAGATATTATTTTAGTGTAGGGAAATTAAATGTAACTGATAAGACAATGGTAATAGTAAACACTATTAGAGGTATAGAACTAGGCTATTGTGTTGGTGAGATATTTGATTTACCTGAGGAAGAATTAACTTCAGAATTAAAGGATATTGTTAGAATTGCAACAGCAGAGGATAAAAAAAATTATGATAAATATAAGAATATGGAGCCTGATGTTGTTGAAAAAACTAAATATTATGCGAAGCTTAATAATTTAGAAATGAAGGTATTAGAGGCTGAATATACCTTAGATGGATCAAAGCTAATTATTTATTTTGAGGCTGATGGTCGTATAGATTTTAGAGAGCTTGTTAAGAATTTAGCTGATGAATATCATACTAGAATTGAATTAAGACAGGTTGGATCTCGTGATGGTGCTAAGGTGTTTGGTGGAATTGGGCCTTGTGGCTTGATTGTGTGCTGCAAAACCTTTATTACTCAATTTGATAATGTTTCAGTTAAGATGGCAAAAAACCAAAATTTATCATTAAATCCAGTTAAAATTAGTGGAAATTGTGGTAAGCTTTTATGTTGTATTAATTATGAAAATGATAATTATACAGAATTAAGAAGATATGCACCAGATGTTGGTGATATTGTTGAAACAAATGAAGGACCAGCAAAGGTATTATCCTGTGATGTTTTAAATAGAAATTTAAAGGTTAAATATGTTGATGAGGATAATAAATTTGGATATTTAAAGCTAGATGATGTAAAATTTACTCCATCAAAGGATAAGAAAAAGCATATTGAAATAGAGGAGTTTGATGATGCCGATAGTTTGTAATGAATTATTAGGTAGAGAATTATTAAAAATATATCAGGATACTGATGGCTTTAATTTTTCAATTGATTCAATGCTTTTAGCTGATTTTGCTCCTATATTAGCAAGAACTAAAAGGATTTGTGATTTATGTAGTGGAAATGCGCCAATACCTTTATATTTATCATTAAGAACTAAAGCAGAAATATATGGTGTTGAGGTTTTAGAGCATTCCTTTGATTTGGCAAATAGATCTATTTTAGAAAATAAATTAGAAAATCAAATTAAAATTATTAATAGAAATTTAATTGATTGCCATAAGGAATTAGGAATTCATAGCTTTGATTTAGTAACATGTAATCCACCATTTTTTAAAATAGGTGATAATAATATTAATCCTAATGATTTAAAGGCTGTTGCAAGACATGAAATTCTAGCAACATTAGATGATATAATTAAAGAAGCTAGTCTTTTATTAAATTCTAAAGGACGATTTGCGATGGTACATAGACCAGATCGTTTAGTAGAAATTTTAGATACAATGAGAAAGTATCGTATTGAACCAAAAAGAATTCGTTTTGTTTATCCTAAAATTGGAAGTGATTGTAATCATATTCTAATTGAAGGAATAAAGGACGGTAGTAAAAATGGTCTTAATATTTTACCTCCATTATTTGTTTATGGTGATAATGGCAAATGGACGGAGGAAATACTTAAAATATACAACTATGAAGGGAAGTAGGTTAAGATGTTTTTAAGTTTATTAAGTAAAAAGGAAATGTTAAAATTCTTGGATTTAGCTATTTATATGGTAGATATTGATGGCGAACCAACTGCGATTGAAAAAAGAGTTTTAACAAAAATGATTGCAGAATTAGATGCGGTTAAGGATGAATATTCTTTTAGATTAACTGATACTGTAGAAAACACAATCTCATATTTTATGAAATCAAATCAAGTTGTAAAGAATGTTGTTTATCTTAATTTAGTTATCATTTCAATGGAAGATGATCTTTACAATACATCAGAATTATTATTCTTAGAGGAAATTCAAAAGAAGTTTGAGATTTCTTCTGAAAAGCGTAGAGAGCTAATCTCTATTGTTTATGCAGAACGTGATCTTAGAGAAAAGGCAACAAGAATTATCAAAAACTAATGAGAATTAGAAGCTTTGATAAAGAAAAAGGCATTCTATATTTAGTAGCTACACCAATTGGAAATCTACAGGATATGACATATAGAGCTGTAGATATTTTAAAGAGTGTAGATAAAATATATGCTGAGGATACTAGAAATTCTATTGTTCTTTTGAAGCATTATAATATTAATACTAAGCTAGAAAGCTATCATGAATTTAATCAAGATATTAAGACAGATGAAATTGTAAACGAATTAGAAAAAGGAATGAAAATTGCTATTATTTCAGATGCTGGATTACCAGTAATTTCTGATCCAGGATATAAAATTGTTTCAGCTGCGATTGATGCAAACATTGCTGTTGCAACAATTCCAGGAGCTAGTGCTGGGATTAGTGCGCTTATTGCTTCAGGACTTCCTCCTATGCCATATACGTTTTATGGCTTTTTAGATAGCAAAAAAACCAAACGTATTTCAGAATTAAATAATTTGAAATATATAGAAAATACAATTATTTTTTATGAAGCTCCTCATAGAATAAAGGAAACATTAGAGGATATATTAGAAGTTTTTGGAGATAGAAGATGTGTTATTGCACGTGAGCTTACAAAAACATATGAGGAATATATAAGAGGTAGTATTAAGGAATTATTAGAAATAGATTCTATAAAAGGCGAAATTGTATTAATTGTTAATGGATATAAAGATGAAGTAGTAAAAAATATTGATCCTAATTCTAAAATAGAAGAGCTGATTTCCTTAGGTTATAAGCCTAATGAGGCGATTAAAGAGGTTAGTAAGCTTTTCAATCTTTCACGTAAGGAACTTTACAATTCTTATATTGATTATAAAAATAAGGAGTAGTGTGAAAAATGGATTTTTGCAAAGAATATAATTATTTAATTGACGAGAATCATATTTTCAAGGAAATTGATTATGACACATTGATTCATCTTTTAGATGGATTTGATACAGGTTTAGTCATGATTGGTGGACCATGGTGCAAAAACTGTCAAGCAGTCATTAAAGAAGTAAATGAAATTGGAAAAAGAGAAGGATTAGATGTTATATATCATTATGATCCTAAATTTATTAATGTTTTTAAAGAAGAGGATGATTTAAGAAATTGCTCAACTTTAGAAATAAAATTAAAATATTATGCATTAGTAGAAAAAATTGGATTTAAATCTACAGAGCTTGTTACTGATACTTTAATTCCAAAGATTCATGTTCCATTCTTTATTGCGATAAGAAATGGTAATTGTGTTGGCTACTATACAGCTGAACTAATTAAGGATTCAAGTGGATTCCATAAAGAAGGAGAACTTGAGGATAGAACAATTGAATTTGTTCTAGCATTACAAAATCTAATATCAAAAATAAAAATAGATAAATAAGCATAGTTTTAAAGCTATGCTTTTTATTATGTTAAGAAAATACCTTACTTAAATTAAGAAAATTAATGTATAAGATTAAAAATATTAATTTTTTTAATAAAATATATTGATTTATTTAATTTATGATGTATACTATAAATGTAATAGATAATAATTTGCTTAAAAGGAGCTGATTTAATGAAGAAAAATATATTAGGATATTGTCCTATATGTTCAAATAAGCTTACAGCTAAAACACTTAGATGTAATGAATGTGATACTGAAATTAGTGGAGAGTTTATATTAAGTCCTTTTGATTTTTTATCTAAAGAGCAGCTTGAATTTGCGTTAGTATTTATTAAAAATCAGGGTAATATTAAAATGATTGAAAAGCAGCTTAATATTTCTTATCCTACAGTAAAAAAATATATTGATGATTTGTTAAAATCATTAGGCTTTGTAGAAGAAAATCAAAAGCTTACAAGAGAAGAAATAAGACAAAAATTAAAAAACAAAGAAATTACTTTTGAAGAAGCTGAGGAGCTATTAGGAGGATTGTAATTATGAAAAAAGAATATATAGAAGAATTAAAAAATGAATTAAATAAGCATAATGTTTTAGAGAAGAATGAAATTCTTGAAAAATATAGTAAAAGATATGATTTTGGATTAGAAGCTGAATTGTCCTGTGAAGAAATTGAAAAGATGCTTGGTAATCCTAAGGATATTGTAAAAAAATATATTCGTGAAAATGAAGAGGATATAATTGATTTTACAAAGGATGATAGTAACAATTTTAGTAAATCATTAATTGTTAAGACTTTATCAGATGATATCTCTATTTCATATGCAAATGTTGATGAAATTGAAACTTCATTTGAAGGAGTTGATAAAGAATGCTATAATATCACTGAAAAGAATAATGTGATTAGAATTGAATATTTTAAAAGAAAATTCTTTAATTTATATCGTAGCGGTGGTGGAAAGATTAATATTGTTATACCAAAGGATTACTGCTTTGATAAAATTGAAATTAGCACAACAAGCGGAGATATGGATCTAGATAGCTTAAAGGCTAATTCAATTAAGGTTTCAATGGTATCTGGGGATTGTGATTTTACAGACTTTTCAGCAAAGGAAAGTATATCATGTACATCTGTTTCAGGAGATTTTACTGGAACAACCTTAGATGCTCAGGAGGTTTTCATTAATCTTGTTTCAGGCGATATAGAAATTGAAAATGTATATGCTAAGCAATTAAACATTGACACTGTTTCAGGTGATGTTGATATCGCATATACAAATGCATCAGTAAAAACAACTGCAATATCTGCAGATGTTAATGTAGGTAAGGAGAAAAATTAGTATGAGTGTTAGAAAAAGGATTGTCGCTGCAACACCAATGATTTGTGTGATTGCATATTTATGTATGGGATTTATTTGGGATTTATGGCATCCAGGCTGGGTAGTATTCTTTTTAGTGCCTGTTATGCCATGCTTGCTTGGCACAAAGGGGATAAGAAGTATATATCCAGTATTATGTGTTGCAGTATTTTTGACTTTAGGAATAGTTTGGGGCTATTGGCATCCAGGCTGGATTGTATTTTTAACAATTCCAGTATTTTATACATTATTTCCAATCAAAGCTTGCGATGAAAAAAAGATTCGTTTTAAAGTGAAGGATACAGATTAAGGTAAATTAAGGGCTATTATGAATTATATTAATTTATAGTAGGTCTTTTCTTATTCACAACAAAAAAATGTCATATATTGACATAATAAGTATAGTTTACTTGACATAGATTTTATTTTTAGATATAATTTGACATGATTTTTGAAAAAGGGAGAAATGAAAATCATGATTAATAATAGAATAACTCAATTAGTATATCGTACAATTTTTTTAACAATTTCCTTATTTGGAATAATTGAAAGCTTTGGTCTATTTTACGGTCAGACACCTGGCTTTGGTTGCTTTGTGTATTACACAAGCTTATCTAACTTTTTGTGCTTCGGTGTAATGATGGCAGTATGGATAAAAACTATAAAGCATATTAATAAAAATGAAATAAGAGGAAATAATGATTGTTTAGTACATTTGAAATTTTCAACAACAATTATTATCTTAGTTACATTTGTTGTCTATAATTTTATATTAACTGATTCAATGTTTGGTGAGGGATGGAATACATTGGGAAACATGATAAAGCATATTATATGTCCTTTATTATTTGTTTTGGATTATATATTGTTTGATGCCCATTATATTGTAAAATGGTATGATCCGTTATTGTGTCCTGTTTTACCAATAATATATGTTGCGTCAATATTAATAAGAGGCGCGATATTGCCTAATGATTATGCTGGTGTTGTTTATCCATATTTTTTCTTAGATGTTAATAAATTAGGATATTCAGGTGTTTTCATATGGGTATTAATTTTAGTTTTAGTCTTTGTGGCTATAGCATTTATATTGTTCTTTTATGATAAGATTGAAATAAAAGAGAAAAAGATTAGCTTTTCATTAAAGAAAAAAATTAATTAAAAAATGTTGACTTAATTTTAAAAAAATATATAATAATAATGTCAGTTAGTTATGTCTAACCAAAAACGACTGACTTTTTATTAGGTGTTGAGTTAGTTATAACTAACTAAAAGGGGGTAATATTATGCCATTGGTTATTGCACCAATAAATTGTGAATTAAGAATTATTAAGGTTTTGGTAAATGAAAAGCTAAAAAAGCATTTAGAAAGCTTAGGAATTGTTGTTAATGAAAGGCTGACAATTATTTCTAAAGCCTCTGGGAATGTGATTTGCATTATCAAGGAAGGACGCTTAGCCCTTGATAAGGATATTGCCTCAAAAATTCTAGTTGCATAAAGAAAGGGAGGAATTTTATGATGAAGAAGCTAGATGAATTGATAGTAGGCGAGACTGGCCTAATTAAATCTATCGAAGGTGAAGGAAAAATTAGAAGAAGGTTGTTCGATATGGGAGTAACTCCTGGTGCTAGTGTGTACTTAAGAAAAAAAGCACCACTTGGTGATCCTATTGAAATAACAATTCGTAATTATGAGCTTACATTGAGAAAGGATGAAGCTAATTTAGTTAATGTTGATGTTTTAGGAGGTAAAAAATAATGAAAAGATTTGCGTTAATTGGTAATCCTAATTCTGGAAAAACAACATTATTCAACTCATTAACAGGCTCAACTGCTCATGTTGGAAATTGGCCTGGTGTTACAGTTGATAAAAAAGAAGGAATATATAAGAAAAAAGAGGAACCTATATCAATTATTGATTTGCCTGGTATATATTCATTATCACCATATACACCTGAGGAGGTTATTTCTAGAAATTATATTTTAGAGGAAAAGCCTGATTGTGTTATTAATATTGTTGATGCTACAAATTTAGAAAGAAATTTGTATTTAACAACACAATTATTAGAAATGAATGTTCCTGTTGTTATTGCATTAAATATGATGGATATAGTAAGAAAAAATGGTGATAAGCTAAACAAAGAAATGCTTGAGAAAAAAATAGGTGTTCCTGTGGTTGCAATATCAGCTCAAAAACAGGAAAATATTGATAGATTAATGGATGTTTGCTACAATGAATCAAAAAAGTATAGAAGTGGTGTATCATTATTAAATGATGGACCTTTAGCACATTTAATTAAGGATGTTAAAATTGCCTTTGAAGCATTAAATGTAGATAATCCTTTATTTCATGCAATAAAGCTTATTGAAAATGATGAAATAGAGGCAAAGAATCATAAAGAATTATTAAAAATAGTAAATGATTTTAAAAATACATTTGATGATGAAACCTTTGGAAGTGATCTAGAGGCAATAGTGGCTGATGCAAGATATAAATACATTTCTAAAAATTATTCTATTGCTAAAGAAAAATCTGAAGCACTAGAAAAGGAAACAGCCTCAGATAAAATAGATAGGGTATTAACAAATAAATGGGTAGGTATTCCAATATTTTTAGTTATTTTATTTGCTATATTTCATTTGACATTTAGTGAAAACTTTTTATTTTTGGGTGGATTGTTTAATAATTTATCCCCTTCATTTGAAGGAACGATGTTTGAAGGGGTGTTATGGACTGATGCGGGTATAAATTCTTTAGGTGTAATTCTATTTAATTTAATGGATTGTATAACTTCGGCCTTAGGTGATTTAATAGGTGGATGGCTTAGCAATGCACCGATGTGGATTCAAAGCTTTGTAAGTGATGGCCTACTAGGTGGTGTATTTTCGGTATTAAGCTTTGTTCCGCAAATATTACTTTTATTCTTGTTTTTCTCAATATTAGAAGATAGTGGCTATATGGCTCGTGTTGCATTTATTTTAGATAGAATTTTTAGAAAATTCGGTTTATCTGGTAGAGCATTTATGCCAATGATTATGGGTTTTGGTTGTTCAGTTCCCGCAATGATTAATACAAGAACCTTAGCTTCAGAAAATGAAAGAACAGCAACAGTTAGAGTTATTCCATTTTTTAGCTGTGGTGCTAAGCTTCCAATTTTAACAGCTATAGCAGGCGCTATAGTAGAGTTATTCAATGTAGGTAATGCTGATATTATTACTTATTCAATGTATTTATTGGGTATGGTAACAGCAATTGTTACAATTATTCTAATGAGAAATACAACAATGAAGGGTGAGGTAGCTCCATTTATTATGGAATTACCATCATATCATGCTCCTCAATTGAAATCATTAATGATTCATTTATGGGATAAGCTAAAGCACTATGTTAAAAAGGCATTTACAATTATTTTAGCATCAACAATAGTAATTTGGTTTTTATCAAGTTTTTCCTTTAGCTATGAATTTTTACCAGAAGTAATAGAGTATGAGGGTGAAGAAATAGTTGCTAATTTACGAATGAATGAATCGATTCTAGGCGGATTAGGTAATTTAGTTTCTCCGATTTTTGCCCCATTAGGATTTGGTTCTAATCTTTCTAATTTTGCTTGGGTATTTGCGGTTGCGGCTGTTACTGGCTTAATAGCAAAAGAAAATGTAATTGCAACTTTTGGTACACTTGCTGCTTGTGTTTCTGGTGGTTATATCGCAACAGAAGATGGTGTATTAGAAGTAATTGCTATGATTGAGGCAACTGGTATTACAATTCCAGCTTTAATTGCATTTATTGCATTTAATATGACTACAATTCCATGCTTTGCAGCTGTCGCTACTGCAAAAGGTGAATTGTCAAATAAGAAATTCAAATGGACTTTAGTATTCTGGCTTGTTACTTCATATCTTGTTTCAATGGCAATATTTATGATTGGCTCATGGTGGTGGACATCATTTATATTCTTAGCATTGGCTTTAGCTTCTGTTTTCTTAATTAGATATTTTAATAACAAAGCTTCAATGAAAGGAAGTATTTAATTTGCAATTCTACGAAATATTGTTAATTATTGTCATAATTTCCTTTGTAGTATTTATATTTGGAAGACAAATATATAAAAAAATAACAAATAAACCTTCTGATGATTGTGCTTGTTGTAGCATGAAAGGTAAAAGAATGTTAAAAGAAATAAGAAGTAGTATTGAAAAAGAAAAGAAGTGCAGTTGTAACAAATAAACAACTAAAATTAGTCAATCGCTAGTAGATATAAAAAGAATATTATTAAAAAGAGCTCTGTTTTATGAACAGGGCTTTTATAATTAAATGAGTAAGCTTTGTTTTCGTTATAATAATATATATAATACTTTATATTCTTTTGAAAATCTTTCGTTTTGTATTTTTGACAAAAAAATATAATTGAGTATAATCTATATTAAACTAATTCTTTATTTATGAGGTACAATATGGAAAAATATAAATCTACAGAGGATTATTTAGAAAGAATATATATGCTATCAAAAACTAGTAAGGTGAGATCAATAGATATTGCTACTGATATGGGCTTTACTAAGGCAAGTGTGAGTATTGCTATGAAAAAGCTAAGAGAAAATGGATATATCACATTTGATGGAAATAATTACATTGAATTAACAGAAAGCGGAAAGGCCCTAGCAACTAAGATTTATGAAAAGCATGTTATTATTTCACAGGCCTTAATGAACTTAGGAGTTCCTGAAAGCATTGCTTTAGAGGATGCATGTATGATAGAGCACGTTTTATCAGATACATCATTTGAAGCAATAAAGAAGCATTTAAGTAAATATAAGAAAAATTAATTACAATACACTCATATTCTTAACTTATGTGGAAAAGAATATGAGTGTTTTTTTCTTTATAATACAACTATATGTTTTTTAGTGTTACACCCCTAGGGGTGTTCCCTTCTTATATAAAACCAAGTAATAATAAGTGTCAATTTAAATTTTACAACTTATAATTTTTTTGAAAAAAATAAAAAATCACTTGAAATTATTGAAAACTTGACTTATAATAATAAAATGCGTAAAGTGGCGTTTTTGTTCATTTTTATGCAAATTATTATAAATAATAAGCTAATTTTTAGCTATACATAGATCGTGGGTATCCTTTTTAAAAAGGTAGTAAACAGCCTTTTAGCTATGCTAAAGAGTCCGATGGACAGTTTAAAAAAAGAAGAAAGGGATTGTATAGAAGGCTATACAAATAGGTGTTCGTATGAATTACAAGAATGTCAATTATGGTAAAAAATCTGTAAGACGTAATTATTCTAAAATTCGTTCTGAAGTTGAATTACCAGGACTAATTGAAATTCAAACAAAATCATTTGATTGGTTTGTTGAGCAGGGATTAAAAGAAGTATTTGAAGATATTTCTCCAGTAACTTCATTTAATCAAGATTTAAAGCTTTATTTTGGTGATTATCATTTTGAGGATCCAAAGTACAATATCGTTGAATCAAAATTAAGAGACATTAATTATTCACGTCCATTAAAGGTTAATGTTCGTGTTGAAAATGCTCAAACTGGTGAAATTTTACAAGATGAGCTATTTATGGGTGATATTCCATATATGACTCCAGTTGGTACATTCATTATTAATGGTGCTGAACGTGTTATTATTTCACAAATTGTTCGTTCATCTGGTGTTTATTATGCAAAAGAAATTGATAAGAAAACAGGAGATGTACGTTATAGTGGTACAGTTATCCCAACTCGTGGTGCATGGATTGAGTATGAAGCAGGCTCAAGAGATGTTTGGTATGGTAAGTTAGATAGATCTAAGAAAATACCTTTAACAACTTTATTAAGAGCTTATGGTCTTTCAACTAATGAATCAATTATTAATTTATTTGGTGATAACGAGCATATTAGAGCTACTTTTGAAAAGGATATTACAACAAATTCTGAGGAAGCTGCGATTGAAGTTTATTCAAAGCTTCGTCAAGGTGAAAAGGTTCCTGTTGATGGAGCTAGAACTTTAATTACTCAAAGATTATTTGATGATCAAAAGTATGATTTACAAAAGGTTGGTCGTTTCAAATATAATATTAAGCTAGATGTTTTACAGCGTGCTAAGGGACATACTCTTGCGAAGGATGTCATTGCACCAGAGGATATTTTTGATGAAGAAACAGGAGAGCTATTATATTCTGCTGGCGAAAAGATCGCAGGCTATGGTGAGCTTATTGTTGGTGAAGTTTATGATAAGTTAGATAAGGCTCGTGCTGCATTACGTACAAAAATTGATTTAGGAAATACTTTATGCGATGATCCAGTTTGTGAAATTCTATACATCAATGTTGTAAAGGGTGAGCAAACTGAAGAGGTTAAAGTAATTGGTAATGATCATAGAGAAAAAGTTCTTCACATTACAATGTCTGATATTTTAGCATCAGTAAGCTACTATATTAACCTATATTCTAATGTTGGTAATCTAGATGATATTGACCATTTAGGAAATAGACGTCTTCGTTTAATTGGTGAGTTATTGAAAAATCAATTTAGAATTGGTTTTGTTAAGCTAAAGAAAAATATTGAGGATAGAATGTCAACTGTTGAAATTGACAAGGCTTCACCTAAAAACTTAATTAATATTAAGCCTTTAACATCTTCATTAAAGGAATTCTTTGGTTCAAGCCAATTATCACAATTTATGGATCAAATTAATCCTCTTGCTGAAATTACTCAAAAGCGTCGTATTTCAGCTTTAGGTACTGGTGGTATTGCTCGTGATAGAGCTGGTGTTGAGGTTCGTGACGTTCACGATTCTCACTATGGACGTATGTGCCCTATTGAAACACCTGAAGGTCCATCAATTGGTTTGATCACATCTTTAGCTACATATGCTAAAATTAATGAATATGGATTTATTGAATCACCATATTTCCAAGTTAAGCTTGATGAAAATGGCAGAAAGTATGTATCTGAGGATATTGTTTATTTATCAGCAGATAAGGAAGAGGGTTTAGTTATAGCATCTGCTTCAACTAAGCTTGATTCAGAAGGACATATTATTGAAGATAGAGTAATTGGTAGATTAAATGGTGAAACAATGATTGCAGATCCTGCAAGTGTTGATTATATGGACGTTTCACCAAAGCAAATCGTATCAGTTGCGGCTGCGTGCGTTCCATTCCTTGAACACGATGATGCTACTCGTGCGCTAATGGGTGCGAACATGCAACGTCAAGCAGTTCCAATTATTAATCCTGAAAGTCCAATTGTTGGTACTGGTATGGAATATAGAGCAGCAAAGGATAGTGGTTCTGCATTGGTAGCTACTATGCCAGGTGTTGTTCAATATGTTGATGCTAAGAAAATTATTGTAAAAGAAGATAGTGGTGATATGCATCGCTATGATTTATATCAATTTTTACGTTCTAACTCAGCAACAGCTATGATGCATAGACCAATTGTTAAACCAGGTGAAAGAATTGAACGCGGTGATATAATCGCTGATGGTCAATCAATGAAGAATGGTGAATTAGCATTAGGTAGAAATGTACGTATTGCATTCATGACATGGGAAGGCTATAACTTTGAGGATGCCGTTATTATGTCTGAAAAGATGGTATATGATGATGTTTATACTTCATTACATATCGATGAATTTGTTGTTGAATGCCGTGATACAAAGCTAGGTCCTGAGGAATTAACATATGAAATTCCAAATGTTAAGGATGAAGCTAAGAAGAACCTTGATGCAAGAGGTATAATTATTCCTGGTAGTGAAGTTAAAGAAGGAGATATCCTTGTTGGTAAGACTACACCAAAGGGACAAACTGATCCTACTCCAGAAGAGAAATTATTACTTGCAATCTTCGGTGAAAAGAGCCGTGATGTTAGAGATACTTCTTTACGTGTTCCTCATGGTGGCGGAGGTGTTGTTCAATCTATTCAACATTTCTCTAAGGCTAAGGGTGATGAATTAGCACCAGGAGTTAATGAGGTTATTCGTATCTTTATCGTTCAAAAGCGTAAGATTCAGGTTGGAGATAAGATGGCAGGACGTCATGGTAATAAGGGTGTTATTTCTAACATTTTACCACTTGAGGATATGCCATATACTGCTGATGGAGAGCCTATTGACATCATGCTAAACCCACAAGGTGTTCCATCTCGTATGAACATCGGTCAGGTTCTAGAATTACATTTAGGTATTGCTGCTAAGAAATTAGGAATTAAGGTTGCAACACCAGTATTTGATGGTGCTACAATTGAAGATATTCAAGAAATAATGGCAGAAGCTGGAATGAGTCCAGATGGAAAAGAAGTGTTATATGATGGTCGTACTGGTGAACCATTTGAAAATAAGATTACAGTAGGTATCATGTATTTCGTTAAGCTTAGCCACATGGTTGATGATAAGCTACATGCTCGTAATGTTGGTCATTATACATTAGTTACTCAACAGCCTATGGGTGGTAAGGCTCAAAATGGTGGTCAACGTTTCGGTGAAATGGAGGTTTGGGCACTTCAAGCATATGGTGCTGCAAACACATTACGTGAAATGATGACTGTTAAGTCAGATGATTTAGTTGCAAGAGATCGTACTTTTGATGCGATTGTTGATGGAAAGCAAATTCCTGAATCATCAATTCCAGAGTCATTCAGAGTATTAACTCGTGAATTACAGGCTTTAGGTATTCATGTTGAATTAATTAATCAAAATGGAGAGAATGAGGTAAATCGTTCTATCGTTGATTTTAAAATAAGAGAAACAATTCGTTCTAATGACGAAAAGAAATCTAATGAAAATGAATAATGGAGGAGAGCAATAATGAGTAAGCAATATAAGTATATTAAAATTGGTTTAGCATCTCCTGAAGAGATTTTATCATGGTCACATGGTGAGGTTTTAAAGCATGAAACTATTAATTATCGTACTTTAAAGCCAGAACCAGATGGATTATTCTGCGAAAAAATTTTCGGACCTTCAAAGGATTATCAATGTGCTTGTGGTAAGTCTAAACGTAATACAGATAAAGGAAAAATCTGTGAAAAATGTGGTGTTGAAATTACTGAATCTAAGGTTCGTAGAGAGAGAATGGGTCACATCAAGCTTGCCAGCCCAGTTGTTCACACATGGTTTTTAAGAAATAGCCCATCTCCTCTTGCGACTTTATTAGATATTAAAACTAAGGATCTAGAGGAAATTGTTTATTTAGCATCATATATAGTTATTAATCCAGGAAAAAATACTGGTTTAACAAAGAAGCAAATTTTAACTGAGGCAGAATATTCTAATTATAGCGAAAAATATCATAATCAATTTGTTGCTAAAACAGGTGCAGAGGCAGTTAAGATTTTATTAAAGGAAATTAATCTTGAGGAAGAAGAAAAGTCTTTAAGAAGAAAGCTTAAATCTTCATCAAAACAACGTCGTGATAAGGTTATTAAGAGATTAGAGATCGTTGAATCATTCTTAAGAAGCGACAATAAGCCAGAGTGGATGATATTAGAGGTTTTACCAGTATTACCTCCAAATCTACGTCCAATGGTTCAGCTTGAGGGTGGTCGTTTTGCTACAACTGATTTAAATGATTTATACCGTCGTATTTTAAACCGTAATAATCGTTTAAAGAAGCAATATGAGCAAAATGCACCTCATCTAATTACAAAAAACGAAAAGAGAATGCTACAAGAAGCAGTTGATGCTTTAATTGATAACTCTAAGCGTGGTAAAAAAGCTGCAGTTGATAAGAATCATCATTTAAAGAGCTTATCAGATATGCTTAGAGGTAAGCAAGGACGCTTCCGTCAAAACCTATTAGGTAAGCGTGTTGATTATTCTGGACGTTCAGTTATCGTTGTTGGTCCATCATTAAGAATGTATCAATGTGGTATTCCTAAGGAAATGGCATTAACATTATTTAAGCCATTTGTATTAAGAGAATTAATGAAGGCTGGTAACAGTATTGCTGTTGCTAATAAAATTTGTGATAACCAAGAGGATATCGTTTGGGGTATTCTAGAGGAAGTTATTCGTGAGCATCCAGTTTTATTAAACCGTGCTCCTACACTTCACCGTTTAGGTATTCAAGCGTTTGAGCCTGTATTAATCGAAGGTAAGGCTATTCGTCTTCACCCATTAGTATGTACACCATTTAACGCCGATTTCGATGGTGACCAAATGGCAGTCCATGTTCCTCTTTCTTTAGAGGCACAGGCAGAAGCTAGATTATTAATGCTAGCATCAAATAATATTTTGAACCCTAAGGATGGTAAACCAGTTGTTACACCATCACAGGATATGATTTTAGGTAACTACTACTTAACAATGGAACGTAGTGGTGAAGAAAATGAGGGTCATTTCTATAAAGACTTTAATGAAGCTTATATGGCTTATAAAAATGGCTTTATTACTTTACATACACGTATTTTTGTTGATATTTCATATTTACCTAAGAATAAATTCCCTGAGAATTTACCAAGTAATTATTTATTTACAACTTTAGGAAAAATGATTTTCAATGACATTCTTCCTATTGAATTCCCATATTTAAATGAACCAGAGGAAGCAAATTTAACTAAGGCTACTCCTTTAAAATATTTCTTAGATGTTAAAAATGGAAATACTTATGAAGCATTACTTGCTCATGAAGAGGTTTCACCATTTAAGAAGAAATTTATTGCAAGAATAATTGCTGAAGTATTTAAGAGATTCCAAATCACTGAAACTTCAAAAATGCTTGATAGAATTAAGGACTTAGGTTTCAAATATTCTACAATTGCTGGTTTAACAATTTCTGCATCAGACGTACTTGATTATAAGGGTAAGCAAACTCGTATAGCTGAGGCTGATGCTAAAATCGATAAGATTACTGAAATGTTTGAAATGGGTCTATTAACTAATAAGGAACGTAAGAAATTAGTTGAAAAGGAATGGCAGGATGCTCGTAATCAAATCCAAGATGGTCTATGGAAGGAATTATCTAAGCAAAAGGATAATCATATTTTCATGATGGCAGATTCAGGATCACGTGGTAACGCATCTAACTTTGCTCAATTAGCTGGTATGCGTGGTTTGATGGCTAACACTGCCGGTGAAACAATTGAGGTTCCAGTTAAAGCTAACTTCCGTGAAGGATTATCAGTATCAGAATTCTTTATTTCTACTCATGGTTCACGTAAGGGTTCTACAGATACAGCGTTAAAAACTGCTGAATCTGGATATCTTACTCGTCGTTTAGTCGATGTATCACAAAGTGTAGTTATTTCTACAGTTGATTGTGGTACTGAGCGTGGATTCTATGTTGAAGATATTATAGATGATTCAAATAAGATTGTTATTTCATGCTCTGAGCGTTGTATTGGTCGTTTTGCTGCTAAGGATGTTGTAAATCCACAAACTGGTGAAGTGATTGTTAAGCGTAATGAATTAATTGATGAGGATATAGCTTCTAAAATTGCTGAGGCAAATATTAAAAGAGTTTGCTTACGTACAAATATCACATGTAATGCACCTACAGGTGTATGTATGAAGTGCTATGGACGTAATCTAGCAACTAATATGGTTGTTGAGGTTGGTGAGGCAGTAGGTACTATTGCTGCTCAATCAATTGGTGAGCCAGGTACTCAGTTAACAATGCGTACATTCCATACAGGTGGTGTTGCATCAACTGCCGATATTACTCAAGGTCTTCCTCGTGTTCAGGAATTATTTGAAGCACGTAAGCCAAAAGGTAAGGCAACAATTTCAGAAATTGATGGTATTGTTGAGTCAATTGAAAAGACTAAAGCAGGTTTAGCTGTTGTTATTCGCAATGATGAAACAAAGGAAGAAAAGGTTTATTCAATTGATGCTACATCAGAATTATTAATTAAAGTTGGATCACATATTAAGCGTGGTCAAAAGCTAATGAAGGGTTCTATTGCACCTAAGGAATTATTACGTATTCTTGATGCTGAGGCTGTTCAAAAGTATATAGTTGATGAGGTTCAAAAGGTTTATCGTTCTCAATCAGTTGAAATTTCTGATAAGCATATCGAAATTATTGTTCGTCAAATGATGAGAAAGCTAACAGTTGTTCAAGAAGGAGATACAGATCTTCTTCCAGGTCGTGATGTTTCTATTAATGATTACAAGAAGGCTTGTAGCGAGGTAATCGCAAATGGTGGTAAGCTTCCTATTGCTAAACCATTGTTATTAGGTATTACTAAGGCTGCCTTAGCTTCTGATTCATTCCTATCAGCATCATCTTTCCAAGAAACAACAAGAATCTTAACTTCTGCAGCAATTCAATCTAAGAGCGATTCATTAATCGGATTAAAGGAAAATACTCTTATTGGTGGATTAATTCCTGCTGGTACTGGTATTTTAGTTGAAGACACATTTGAATGTGAGCATAAGCCAGTTGATGAAGAAGAGATTGAAGATTTAGAAGAAAATTTAGAAAATGATGAATCTTCTTTAGAAACAGAAGAAGAATTTGAGGATGAGCAAGATGATAGCTTATCATCAGATTTCATCGATGAAGCAGAATTATTAGAAGATTAATATTTATAATTTTAAGCGTAACGAATTTGTTACGCTTAAATTATTTTATTAAGGTTATATTTATTGTTTTTATTTATTTTTTCGGTTAAAATATAGATAGTTTATGTCTATTGAGGTGATTAATATCTATGGCTGAGTTCGTATTAAATGAATTTAGAGGTGTTTTTAAAAGGGCTGAAGAGCTTTATAATGAAGAAAAATATAAGGATGCTGTTCCTTTATTTAGAGATGTTGTCGAGCATGACAGAGATAATTATATAGCCTGTTATTATTTGGCTGATTGCTTATATTATGCAAAGGGAACGTCTAGGGATTATAAAAAAGCATTTGAATTATTCATGATTGCAGCATCAAATAAATTAACTGAGGCCTGTTATATGGTTGGATTATGCTATTTAGAAGGAACTGGAATAAATCAGGATTCAACACAAGCAGTTGCTTGGTTTACAGAAGCGGCTAAATATGCTCATCCTTTATCTCAATATTATTTAGGTGTTGCATATATGAAGGGTGAAGGCATAACTAAGGATATTCCTAGAGCGGCACAATGGCTAGTTCATGCTGCAAAAGAAGGAATTGTAGATGCATCAAGAGATGCTGCAATTTGTTATGAAGCATTAGGCAAATGGAGGGGTGCTGCAACACTATATCTTGATGGTGCTGAAAAAGGAGATTCCTATTGCCAGGAAAGAATTGGAGATTGCTATGCTGATGGATTAGGAACACTTCAATCATTTGAGCTTGCAATGCATTATTATACACTTGCAGCTGAACAGGGTAATGTTAAGGCAATGGTAAAAATGGCTAATAAATATTTGAGTGATACAACTAATAAGGATGCATTAAAAAATGCGATTCATTGGTATATGAAGGCTGCAAATCTTGGAGATGCAGATGCTCAAAATTCGTTAGCTGAATGCTATTATACAGGAAATGGTATTTTCCAAAATTATCAAAATGCTATATTATGGTGGACTAAATCAGCTAATCAAGGAAATAGACAAGCAATGATTCATTTGGCTGAAAATTATGCTGAGCCTGATGATCCTGTAGTACAAAAGGATTTAAAAACTGCAAAATTTTGGTGGACAAAGGCTGCAGAGGCTGGAGATCCTTTCGCAATGTATAAGCTTGGTGAATGTTATGAATTAGGTTTAGGTGTTCCTCAAGCAAATCTTGATGATGCATATAAATGGTATAGATTAGCATCACAAAATGGTAATGAAGAAGCAACAGAGGCAATTCTAAAATTCACAAAATCAATTAGCGGAAAAATAAAGATTAAAAAACAAAAATAAAGGAGAAAATGAATATGAAAAATCCATTTGAAATATTACTAGATGAAAATGATGATGATAATTTAGTATTTTATGATGAAGAAAATAATAAATTAGAATTTGAACAAATTGCATTAATCAATATAGATGAAAGTAGATATGCCATTTTGCATCCTGTAGATATGGGATATCAGGATGATGATGCAATTGCATATGAAATTAAAGAAGAAAATGGTAATTTTGAGCTTTTAGAGGTTGAAGATGATGACTTATTAGAAGAAATTTATAAGCGTTTTAAATCACTTGTAAAGGCCAGCAAAAGACCAAGAAAATAGAATATAGTAAAATTGTTTAAAAGTAGCACAAAAAAATGCATAATACGCCTATTTTTTATAAAAAGACACTTACAATGATATATTATTACATGGTATAATATATAAAACTATACATTGGGAGTGGTGTATCATGCTAAATTTCAAAAAACTTATTGATAGAATGACTTTAGAACAAAAAGTTGATCTAATAATTAGAAAAGATATTCATCAAAATGGCAGTGTTCCTGATTTATCTATTCCAGGTTTGTTTTCCTACGAATTAGATAAACAGAACAATGAAACGATGAATATCTTTTTTTCTTCTATTTTTGAGACTAATTGGGATGAACAATCAATTTTTGAGCTTGGTAAAATTATCGGCTGGGATGCATTAAACAAGGGTTCTAATCTTGTTTTTGGACCTAAGCTTACAATGAGAAGTGAAAATGAAGGATTTTCCTCTTTTGCACCATTAAAGGTATTTAATTCTTTTAATTCTTTAGCTAAAGGAATAGATTCCTTAGGTGTTGGATTTGTACTAAATTCTTTTGCGAATGAAATACAAAATAAAAATCTAACAAATATACAAAAAAATGAATATTACGCTAAGGCCTTTAATGATTTGATTAAAGGAAAATATATTAACGCAATAAAATTTGAAAGAACATCACTTACTGATCCTAATTATGTTAAAAATGAATTAATGAATAAGTATGGCTATTATGGCCCAGTAATGATTGAAGCAATAAATAAAAAGGATGCTTTTTCAAGATTAAAGGAAGGCTATGACTTAATATTTATAGATGATGTTGATTCAGCAAGAACTGAAGTAATTAATGGTGTAAAAAAATATTATGAATTATTTGATAAATTAAAAAATAATTCAATCGATGAAGAAGAATTTAATATTGAAATTAACAATTCACAAATTATTTCAATTGACCAAATAGATTTAAGTGTTGATAAGATATTAACCTTAGTGCTAAAGCTTTCAAATAATGAGGAAATGAATTATAGCTATGATGATTTGAAACTTTCGCAAAAAATAAATATGGCATATTTAGAATCTATTGTTTTATTAAAGAATAAAAATAATAGCTTACCCCTATCTAAAAATAATACAAAATTCATATGCTTTGGTTCAATTCCTGATTCGTTAGAAAATTCATCATTAGCTCAATATGTTTATCAAAGCGTAGAATCACAGGAATTATTAACAGATAATGAAAATAAAAAATTAGAATTTAAGAATCTAATTTATGATAATCAATTATTTATATATTTTCCCTCAGTGTTAGAAAATCAAACTGAATTAGAGGAAGAATATATTAATTATATTAAATCAAATAACAAAACGGTAATTACAGTAATTACAGATTTATCTATGCTAATTAAATTAAATCTTAATATATTAGATACAATAATTTACACTCCAGTAGGCATTGATCTATTACCATTTGTTTTATTTGGTAGCTTTAATCCTTGTGGAAGATTAGGAATAAGCTATTCTAATGAATTTAGCTTAGGCTATGGATTAAGCTATTCTAGAATTAATTATTCTCATTTCTTCGTAGAAGAAAAGAAGGTATCATTTACTATTGAAAATGATAGTAATTATGATACTAAGGAGCTAGTTCAATTTTATGTTTCAAGATATAAAGGAGAAAAAAGGCTTGTTGATTATAAGCTTGTTAGTTTAGAAAAAGGTGAAAGTAAGATTGTTTCATTTGATTTTAATGAGAATACTTTCGCAACATATAATGAGGATAATGATTCATTTGAGGTTGTTAATACAAATTATGAAATAGCTATTGCAACATCTGAAAATAATATTAAATTTAAAAGGCTAGTAAATCCTTTTGATTTAACGCATTATAATGAAAAAGAAAACTATAAGGCTGAGGTTGAAAATAGAAGACATTCATATGAAAGAGTTGGAATGGAGAAAAGTACTCCATTTATAAGCTTTGGGCTAAAGCTTACATTATTAATATTAACAACACTAGCTGCAATATGTGGAATCGGATTTTCATTTATTAATGTAGATGGCAACTATAAATTTATTGTTTTAGCTTTTTCTGTTGTTATAGTAATTATGCTTGTAATTGCATATGTAGTTTTATTTAAAACACGTAAAAAATATTTTGTTCTTGCTGAAGATGATTTAATTGCTTCAATTTCTGAATTAAAATGTGATAATTATGATCATGAATTAAGAAAAACAACTGTTGTTGAAAAGCCTACTTTAGAAGAATCAAAGGAAGAAATTGAAGAAAAAATAGAATATGTTAATCCTCTTGACTTAGAATTTGAGCCTGAAGAAATTGAAGAAATAGAACCAGAGGAAGTAGAAGAAAAAGAAGAAATAGAGGATGTATTATTTAAAATTGATGATTCATCATTCGAACAAGAAATTACGCTTAAGGATGTATGTCAGGAATTTTATAATTATGCGTATTCAAATGGTATATCAATTGATAATGCGACAATTAGATCATTATTTTCTGCATTATTATCTTCAAAGCTTATTGCGGTAAAATATGATGATGAATTATTAGGTCAAAGGGTTTTAAAGCTTTTTGCAGGATTCTTAAAATCTCCTGAATTTTATTTTCATATTGATGAAAAGAAAAAGAGATTATCTGATATATTAACTTATAATTATAGCGGAACAATTAAAATTTCAAAGGTTTTTGAATCACTTCTTTGTGCTATTCAGCAGCCAACATGCTCAGTATTTACAATTTTTGAAAATGTAAACTTAGAACAATTAGGCTTCTTTAAGGATTTTATTCCATATATTAATAATCCAAAAGGACATAATCTTTTAGATGTTGGTGCTAAATTCAATCAAATAAGCTCTGTAAGAAATGGCAAAATGGTAATGCCAAAGAATTTATGGTTTGGATTTTCTCTTGCACCTAATACAAAGCTTGATTTATCAAATCCATTATTTGAAAAAATTGCGGTTGTAGATATTATTGCTAGTAAGCTAGATGATTATGAGAAGATTAATAATATTAAATCTATTTCATATTCTTATATTTTAGATATTCAAAAGGAAATAAGCTTTGAAGAAACAGAGATTCTTCCAGAGGAATTATTCAAAAAGCTAGACCGATTTGCACAAGAAATAAATGATAGAACTCCATTTAAGCTTTCAAGTAGATTATGTAATCACATAGAACAATATAGTACAAGCTATGTTCTTTGTGGTGGGGAAGATCAAGAGGCTATGGATCAAGCAGTAGCTACATTGTTATTATTTGCTTTATCAAATGTTGAAAAGCTTAAGAAAAATGATGCACAAGAGGGACTTGCTTCATTAGTTGATAAGGCCTTTGGTGTAGATAACACCGCCTTCTCACAGCGTGTATTAAAAAAATAAAAAAGGGAGGAACCCCTAAATGAAAATAAATATTATTGATTCGATAATTCTTTCATCCTCAGAGGTATTACAAAAGATTTGGAATGTATTATCAGGTAAAACTGCGATTATAATTTACATTTTCATTGTACTATTATTAATGATTTTACTAGCAAGCTTTGTTATTGCAGCTGAGCATCGAAAGCCTGAATATAATAAGCCAATATATTTAGGTGATGCAAGTGAAAGAAGTGTTTCAAGTCCAAAATATGAAAATAAAATAATTGAAAAATATACTGATGAATTTAATGTTGATAAGGAAACAAAAAATAAATCAGATATGAGCCTTAATGCTTTAGATGATGATACACCAAAGATTAAAGAAAATATCGAAGAAGAAAAAATAGTAGAAGAGGAAGCTCCTATTCAAAAAGATATTGATTTAAATACTAATGGGCCAATAGAAATAAAGCTAGTAGAGGATGAGGAAGAAGAAATTCTAGGTGAGGCAGTATCAAGATTTTATATGCTTACTCAAATTGATGAGAATATGAAAACCTA
>JALEQD010000207.1 GCA_022768655.1 Anaeroplasma sp. | reverse complement strand
CGATCTCGGTCAGCGCCGCTTCGTTGTCGTAAATCGGCATTCTTCCCTCAAGCGGCTTATACATAAGCTCTGCGGGAGTGCAGGCGGTGCAGAATAGCTCGATCCCATCCGCCATGATGTACTCATTATATCCGAGGGATATCTTTGCGTCCTTATCTATTGCCCGAACCTCCGCATCAAATCTCTCGATATCGCTTATTTCAAACTCATCGGACATCGTAACGACGATATGCGGATCAATATTCCCCTCAATGATCTTCTCCCCCGAAAGTCTTTCGGAAAGAACGGAGATCGTCATCATAAAGAAAACAAGAAGCGCGACGATAAACACCGAGCCTATGTAGCTTTTTCCCCGGGAGGTAAACTGCCGCAGACCGATGAAGAAGGAAAGCGGTCTTGCCTTTATCGGGGCATTGAGCCTGCTGTCAAAATGCACCTCCGCCTGTCCGCCCGAAATCGCGCGGACGGGCGAGATCCTGCCTACCTTGCTTGTCGCAAGGACAACAAACAAGCCGCACAGAGCTATTATCCCCAGCGAAATACCCGCGCATTTCAGCACCGAAACATCTGTCGCTGTAATCAGCCCCGTTATCGGCTGAAACAGCGAGCCTAGCGCCGTTGTAAGCGGCACCGCGAGCAAAAGTCCTATCGCCGCGCCGATAAGCTCCGCAAGAATATACTGTATAATATAAACAAGACGTATTTTCCCCGACGTAAAGCCCTGCGATTTTAATATGCCGAGGTTCACATATTCCATCTCAACCGAGGTAGAAATTCTGTGCCACATTGATATAATAACGATAGTGACGAGCAGGATTATGAAAACGACAAGTATGTTTGAGCCTGTTTCGGAGTACAGCTTTGTGTAGGCGCTTGTTTCCTCGGCGGAGAGTATAGCGCCGGATTTCTGCGTTATTCCGCAGGAGTCATCAAGCGCTTTTTTTACCGCGAAATAGTCCGCGCTGCTGCGGAGATTTATTCCCGTATCGTAAATCGTTGCGAAAAGCTGCTCGTCAGCGTTTTCGTACAGTTCATTAAAGTCGTTTTCGCTGATAAAAAAGCGTTTCGTGCCGATTGCCGCCGCGCCGAAATTCGGCTCTGCGATAAAGCCCTTTATCGTGAACGCGCGCTTATTTTCGTCCTTTCCGAAAACCACCTCCGAGCCTAGTTTTACATCGGAGTAAAGCCCCGTAAGGGAATAGGGGACATATATTTCGCCGTTGCTTAGCGGCGCGGGATTGTCGATATATCCCGTGAAGTTCTCGTTGAAAACGCGGTAGATTTTGTTGCTGTCGGAGTAGATATAGCTTGCCTGAAAAATCTCCTGCCCGCTAAGCTCCGACGACGCGCTGAAAACGCTTTTTACGGCAAATGCGTCCTCAACGTCGGGATTTTCCTTTATGTCGTCCACAATGCTTTCGTCCGTCCGTGCGCCAAGAATGAACGCGGTAACGTCGGGCGTTCCGGCGAAGCCGTGCGCGGCAGAAAGCGCCTTGTCTATGTTGTCGTTGTTGCTTACTGTAACAGTGAAGGAAAGGGTTATTATCGCCATAAGCGCCGCGATACTCTTGAATGCGCCCTTTTTGTGCTTTATGTTAGCCCTGATAAGCTTGATTATCTCCATGCCGCACCTCACCATTCCATTGACGACAGCCACGCGCTTACCTGTGTTTCGCGGCTCTTTTCGGCATCGGGGGTATAGGGCGGCAGGTCAAGGCAGCCTATTACGGAGCCGTCGGCTATGTAGATGATCCTTGTCGCGCGGAGCGCCGCACGCGCGTCATGCGTTACCATAAGAATGCTCTGACCGCCGCTGTTGAGCTCGGTGAGCAGGTCGAGCACCTCGGTGGTGTTCTTTCGGTTAAGAGCGCCGGTCGGCTCGT
>JALEQD010000100.1 GCA_022768655.1 Anaeroplasma sp. | reverse complement strand
TTTAGCAGCTGTAGCATAAGTCTTAGCAATATCCCACCAAGAACCATGGATTTGTCCTTGTGGAGTTGCATATGGAGATTGAGCAGCTAATGCAGCTAATGCAACATCTGATTTAACCTTTTCATCCTTTTGAGCTTCAATGTTAGAAGGACCCCATCCAACTAGATCAAATCTCTTTAATTGGTTTTCTTCATTTGTTAACCATAAAGCAAGCTTTGATAAAACTGAGTTTTTCTTAGCATCTGTAGAAGGCTTGCAGCCCATTAATTTATTTCCAGAGAATGAACCTAATTGATAAGTTTTACCATCAACAGTAAATGAAGGTAATTTAGCAGCAGCATAATTTGCACCTAATGCTTCTTTAGCACCAGATGAACCCCAAGTACCAGAAATAACAACTGCAGATGGTACAGCAGCAGCGAAATCTGAAGTTGAAGATGAAGAGTTATATGCCTTAGACTTTAATAGTTTTTGCATACCCTTTAATGCAACAACACCAGCATCAGAATTGAAATCATCATCAACAGATGCGAATTCACCCTTAGCGTCTGTAGTCCAATTTGACTTACAGCCTGTTGCAAAGAAGAATGCAGCATTATACCAAGCTGAAGTTTCAAGTTCCATAGAGAACATCTTATTTGCAGCTTCGCAGTCAGCAATAATATCTTCTAAGCTATTTAAGTGTTCTGCCTTAACAACACTCTTATCATAATACATGAAATAACCATTATCAGAAGTCATTGGGTAGCAATATAATTGTCCTGCAACCTTTGCAGCAGCAACTGCACCAGCATCATTTAATTCTGTAACAGTTTTAGCAGCACCTTCACCTAGCTTGTTTAATGCACTAGCTTCTACTAAACGAGCTAATTGGTCTTGTGCAAAGCAGAATAAATCAGCACCATCTTCAACTGAAGTGATCATATTTGTAGCTGAATCTGCTTCTGTTACACCTTCAACAGTAGCGTTAATAACGATACCAGGGTGCTTCTCTTCGAATGCATCGATTTGTTGTTCAGTTAATTCTTTAACACCTTTTGTCTCAGAAACCCAAACAGTAATGTTGTATTCACCATTTAAAGCGCTTAAATCTTCTTCTTGAGGTCCTTTTTCACCACAAGAAGCTAATGCTAATGCAGCAACGCCTAAAACAGGAATAGCTTTTAAAAATTTTTTCATCCTATTTTCTCCTTTTATTCATCATGTAAAATTGGATAATATTACATAATGTGCGGTTTTGATTATCTTGATTCCGCTAACAAGAATTTTCGATAAAAAAGCGTTTTCATATCATGCAAAAATATATAATTTTCTTGATATAAATTCATATTTTTTGTTGATTATGTATTGTAAACGCTTAAACTACCTATATTATATACATTTTCAAATTATTTGTCAATTCTACTTTTTTAAAAAAAACACTATATTTACATCTTTATTTTTTATAAGCGAAAATACTAAAAAAACATCTATTAAATTTCGAAATATTTTCGAAAATAGATGTTTTTTTTGATTAGTATACTATTTTACTGCAATAATTGTTTGATATGGATTAATAACTGTTTGAGCTGTAAGCTCTATTTCAGAGCCTAAAGTATCTAAATATAAAGTATATCCTTCTAAATTAATAGTATGATTTGATACTGAACCATTAGCATGAATAATTTTATATTCCTTGTTATTTTCTATATCAACTAATGTATATTCAATTGTAGAATTATCAGGTGAAACAGTTATGTCTATATTTGAAGCTTTTTCAAAATCTAAACCAAATAAATTAGTGTTTTGCTTTAATGAAATAAGCTTTTGATAAATTTTAAATACATCAATATTTTTTATTTTTAATGAATAATTTATTTCATTAGTTTGATATGATGCATTGTAAGAATTAGAATTTCCGCCCTTAGTTCTTAATACTTCCTCTCCAGATTGCATAAATGTAATACCTTGAGATGTAAATACAACTGAATTTGCAAGGATAGCCATCTTTTTTATAGTAGCCTCATCTGTTATTCCACAAGCCTTAATTCTATCATATAATGTATAATTATCATGACATGTTACATAATTTACACATTTTGAAGTATCATAATTAGCCATAAATGATAAAACATTACCTTTTACTCCAGCTACAATGTTTGTAATATCACCACTAGAAGCAGCTTCAGTAGATGTAACCCAGCCCTTTTCTGTTTTAGCACACATTCCACCTTTTATTAATGCATCACGCATTTTATCATTAAAACAGCCATATTCCTCATATTGTCCTAAATTAGATTGAACAGCAAGCTTTGTTGATGGATAAGCAGCGCTACCTCCTGTCCATGGTTCTCCATATACTGTAATATTTTCATTTACATTATCATGAAGATTTTTTGCTAATTTTGCCATTGTATCTAAATCATGTAAGCCCATCAAATCAAATCTAAAGCCTCCAAGCTTATATTCAGAAGCCCAAAAGCTTGTTGAATCAACCATAAATTTTGAAAACATTGGCATATTAGATGCAGTTTCATTTCCACAGCCAGAACCATTAGAAGGTGCTCCATTAGAATAACGGAAATAATATCCTGGCATTAATGCGTTAAAATTACTATCATCTAATGAATTAACATGATTATAAACAACATCCATAATGATATTTATACCTGCAGCATTATAAGCCTTAATAAGTGATTTAAATTCCTTTATTTTTTCATATCCATCATATGGATTTTTAGAATATATACCATCTAAAGAATTATAATTTAATGGATTATATCCCCAGTTAAATGATTTATATCCATTTCTTTCATCATTTGCTGCATCAAAAATTGGTAATAGCTGAACAGCATTAACACCCAATTCCTTGATATGATCAAAACCTGTTTTAACAGTAACATTATCTGAAGTGTAGGTAGTATTTTCTTCATAAAAACCAGTAAATAATTTGGCATTTTCCTTTGTTCCATTCCATGTTGATGATGAAGTTAAATCAGCAATATGACATTCATATACAGTATATGATGTAGAAGGAATATCTAATACTTGAACATTTTCCCAACCTTCAGGATTTGTTTTTGTAAAATCAACAATCATACCACGTAAGCCATTTATTCCTGTTGATTTTGCATATGGGTCTACAACCTCTTGATTTTTAGCTTGGAAATTATTAACTACATAAGTATAATACTTGCCTTCATTATTACCTGATAACTCATATTCCCATACACCTTTATCCTTTAAAGACATATTGTATTCTTCATATATATCACTTCCACCCATTGATTTTGGTGTACCAGTTGAATATATTCTAAGCTTCATAGAAGTTGATACAGGTGACCAAACTCTAAATGTAGTTTTTTCGTTAGAATATAGGGCTCCTAGTTCTCCATCATAGTTATATTTTTCATTAAAACCAGCTGTCATATATATATTAGAAATATTAGCTGTTTCACTTATTTTTTTATCTGTGGCAAATGTTACATTTAACAAAAATTGCTTAGTAATATCAGGAAGAGTACTTCCTAAATTATACAATAAACCTTTAGAAGTATATTCAGCCTTTGCATCATCTGTTTGAGTTTTACTTGATACTAATATAGAATCATTATATATAATCTCATATTCCTTATAATCATTTGTTAATAAAAATTCTAGATAATAATTATTATTTTTATAAATCAAATTAAATTTTTGTATCATATCTGTAACTGCTCCTTCCTTAGATAAATATATTTGTGAATCTCCGGTAACTAAATAAACATTATAATTTGCATTTGAATCAGCTTCTAAAAGTGATAAAACTGCAAATCTATCGGTATCAACATCCTTAACCCATTCGCTTCTAAGTCTAACTATAAATCCAACCTTTGACGGATTTGATAATTCAGCTAATGGAATTGTTACATATCCTCCATAATCATCTGTTTCATCAAAATAATATAGTTTTCCTTCACTACCATCAGGCCAAACCCATATTCCATAGGAATCATAATCATCATCAAATCTTTTATAATGAAAAGTAATTCCTACAGGGTCTAATTGCTCATTCTTATCATTATCATTCTTTTCACCACAAGAAAATAAAAATAAGCTTAAAAGCAAAATAAAAAACGAAGATAAAATCTTTTTCATAATTTTCTTTTTCTCCTTATTAAATTTATTAGTAATGTTTTCTTCAATTTGTATTATAGCACACCAATTTTTTCAAATAAAGAAATATTAAAAAGTCTATTTTTTATTAATAAATTAACGAAAAATTTTAGAAAAAAAACTATCATACTAAAATGTACGATAGCTTTAACGATTATTTTAAATAATTAGCTTTAATTGCCTCAGCAACTTCCTTGATTTCCTCATCAGATGCATACTCATTTGTATTCATAACAAATGTTCCACCCCATTCAAATCCATCCTTATATTTTGGAACTAAATGGATATGTAGATGACCTAATGTATCACCATATGCACCATAATTAATTCTATCTGGATTATATGCTTTTTGAATAGCCTTAGCTACATCAGCTACATCCTTCATAAAAGCATTTCTTTCTTCATCAGATAAATCTTGAATTTCAGCAACATGGTCCTTTTTATAAGCAACTATTGCTCTACCCTTATGATGCTGATCTTTAAAAACTATAACCTCTGAAGTTTCAGTTTCGAATGCTAAATAACCAAATTTAGCTAAAAATTCACCTTGTTGGCAATATGGACAATTTTCTTTTTTCATATTTTTTACCTCATAAATTGTATTTTTATATTAATAATTATATCAAAATAAGCAGAAAACTACAATATTAATTCTCATCAGTAGAAATATTAATTCTCATCAGTAGAAAGTATTGCTAAAAAAGCATCCTGTGGTACATCAACACTACCGATGGCTTTCATCTTTTTCTTTCCTTCCTTTTGCTTTTCTAAAAGCTTTTTCTTTCTAGATATATCACCACCATAGCATTTTGCTAAAACATCCTTTCTCATAGCCTTAATATCACTTCTTGCTATTACCTTATGATTTATTACAGCCTGTACAGGTATTTCAAATAAATGTCTTGGAATTATATCCTTAAGCTTTTCAACTAAAATCTTACCTCTATTGTAAGCAAAATCCTTATGAACAATAGTAGATAATGCATCTATAACATCACCATTTAGCATAATATCCATTTTTACTAGCTTTGATGGTTCATAATCTCCTAATTCATAATCAAATGATGCATAGCCCTTTGTGTAGCTTTTCAATTTATCAAAAAAATCATATACAATTTCAAGTAGTGGAATATTATAATGTATTACAGCACGTGTTTCTTCAACATACTGCATATCGATAAATAAACCACGTTTCTTTTGACATAGATCCATTACAGCACCTATATATTCACTTGGTGTCATAATCGTTGCCCTAACAAACGGTTCTTCAATTCTATCTATAACCTGAGGTTCAGGTAATTGTGATGGATTATCGATGATAATCATCTCACCATTAGTTAAATATACGTGATATGATACAGATGGTGCAGTAGCTATAAGCTCAATATTAAATTCTCTTGAAATTCTTTCTTTAATAATATCCATATGCAATAAGCCTAAAAAGCCTGTTCTAAAGCCAAAGCCTAATGCTTGGGATGTTTCTGGTTCAAATACTAGTGATGCATCAGATAATTTTAATTTTTCTAAAGCATCTCTTAAATCCTGATATTGCTTTGAATCAATCGGATAAAGTCCACAGAATACCATTGGATTAAGCTTTCTATATCCTTCAAGAGGTAATTCGGCAGGATTTTCTGTTGTAGTTATAGTATCACCAACATGAACCTTATTTATATCCTTAATTGATGCAGTAATAAAACCAACATCTCCAGCCATTAAATATTCTCTTTGAACCTCTTTTGGTGTTCTTACACCTAATTCTACAACCTGATATTCTGCGCCTGTTGCCATAAATTTAATAGTATCTCCACGCTTAATAATTCCTTCTTTTACGCAGACAAGAATTACTACACCACGATATGAATCAAAGGCACTATCAAAGATTAATGCTCGGCAAGGTGCTTCTAAATCACCCTGTGGTGGTGAAACATAATTAACTATCTGTTCTAAAATATCTCTTACACCAACGCCAGTTTTAGCAGATGCTAAAACCGCTTCATATGCAGGTAAACCAATTACATCTTCAATTTCATGCTTAGCGCGCTCTGGATCTGCAGATGGCAAATCTATTTTATTTATAAGTGGTAAAATCTCTAAATTATTATCTAAAGCAAGATAAACATTTGCTAGGGTTTGAGCTTCAACTCCTTGAGTCGCATCAACAACTAAAATTGCTCCTTCACAGGCAGCAAGGCTTCTTGATACCTCATATGTAAAGTCAACATGGCCAGGAGTATCAATAAGATGAAAATCATATTCTATACCATTATTTGCTTTATATTTTAATGCTACTGCATTTAATTTAATTGTTATTCCGCGTTCACGCTCTAAATCCATTGAATCTAATAATTGCTCTTGCATTTCTCTTTGCTCAACAGAATCGCATATTTCAAGTATTCTATCCGCAAGAGTAGATTTTCCATGGTCAATATGGGCAATAATGCAAAAATTTCTAATTTTTTGCTGTCTTTTCTTCATTTGTTCAATATTACTCATATCATCACATCCATTTCCTAACATATTTTATCAAAAAAGCTTTCCTATTACAAGAAAAATGGGAATAGAATAGCTATTCCCAAATAAAATTATTTGTACTGATAATGTAAATTACCTAAATCTACATCTGTAGTAATTTTTGTTTTTCCATTACCTGTATTATTTATATTATAATCATTGCCAAATAATATTAAATTAACATCACCTACATTACACTTAAAATATCCAGAATTATTTATTTTACCTTCAAAAGATATTTTACCAGTGTTTAATGATAAATTTACATCAAAAGCTTGATTAGTAATTAATTCTAAATCACCTACATTAATATTTATATTTATATTTATGCAATCATTAGCATTAACATCAACATTACCTGTATTACAAACAACATCTAAATTTTTTGAAAATACATTTTTAATTTTAACATCACCAGTTTTAACATTAACACTCAATTTGTCTAATATAATATCATTAATATCAATATTTCCAACCTTAATATTTACATTTAATTCCTTAAGAGAATCCTTTGGAACATATACAATATAAGGAGATGTTATATTTGTTTCATCAAATGAAAATAATAATCTTATTTTATCCTTCCAATGCTGTTTAATTGTCAAGGTATTATTTTCTAATTTATATTCATAATAAATATTTTCAGATTTTTTACCTTCAATTTTGAAAATATCTTCTTCTGTTACTATTATTTTAAAATTTTCAATCTCAGAATCAAAATTAATAGTTGAAAAATCTTCCTTTAAATATGTAAATTCTTCTTTTTCAAAATTCTCCATTTCATATTGATCTAAAGAAAAATCATCTCTTGTATAACCATAAACCATTAATCCTGCACCAGCAATAATGATTAATATGCCAATTAAAAGTGTGATTAATATTTTTTTCATTATCTTCTTCCTCCTTTAGAACTTCCAAATAGCCATTTAACTATCTTAATAAGGATTTTAAATAGTAGAGTAACAATCTTAATTACTAATGGTATAACAAATAAAGTTACACCAAATAAAACAACACCTACACCAATCTCAAAAAATTTGTTTCCAACACCAGCTAAAGCAATTCCATGAATTATGCATAATACTGAAGATGCACCTAATGCAATTGCTGAAATAACCATTCCGATAATAACACCAACATATGCAATTATTAAAGCAAGCCATACAGGCATAGTTAATATTCCAATCAATATTTTAAATCCATTTGATGATTTTTTATTTGAATAATAATTTTTTCTTTTTGTATTTTTATTTACACTAGAATTAGCTTCATCTAATTCATCATAGTGAATTTTATTATCATTTTCAAAATAGTTATTTTCTGGATTTCTATTATTTGTTACGCGTGCTACAATTTCTGAAATAGGCCCTAAATCATATACAACATCATCTTCACTTCTATTTGTACGATCAATTGTATCTTCAATTAGTTCATCATAATATTGAATAACATCATCAACATCTTTACATTTATTTTTTTCTAATCTGTTTCTTAATTCCTTTAAAAATGTTTTTTTCCTCATCTTAATTACCTTCCCATAATAAATTTACAAACTCTTTCCATATCTCTCCACTCAGATATAAATTCGTCAATTCTTTCTAATCCTAATCTTGTAATTTTATAATATTTTCTTGTTCTACCATTAAAATCCTTATTAAAAGTCTCGAGCATATTGTTAGCTTCTAATCTCCTTAATATTGGGTATAATGTTGATTCCGATATTTCGATAATTTCCGATATATCAGTTATTATCTTATATCCATATGAAGGTTGTTTTTTTAAACTAGCTAATATACATACCTCAACAATCCCTTTTTTTAATTGTACATTCATTGCTACCTCCTATACTATGTATTGCATAGTATTGATGTAAAAAAATAAAACTTTTTACATTGATAGTATACTATGCATAATATAGTATGTCAACATATTTTTGTATTTTTTTATCAATGAATTAGTTATGAAATTTAAAATGTATTCATATAGAAAAAGAAAAACGGCTTAAATAAGCCGTTTTTAGTAGTCTATAAGCCATGTTCTGTTCCTATAAATAGGTGGTAACTATTTATCTATGATTAATCATCTTAAAACTAGCTTCTTATTCGCCATTTTAAGCTCTCCTACCAAAATTTGGATTTCTAGCTTGCGGGGTTTACCAACGTTTCAGCCCTTCATTTCTAAAGGTATCGTCTCTGTGGCACTTTATAGAATACACCATATCAATGACTTAGGCTTCTTCTGCCGTAGTTCAAAATGAACTCCCAGCCTTATTTATTAAACTGGCACAAACACTACAGTCATCACAGACTGTGCTAGCATGGACTTTCCTAACGCATATGCGCTCAGTTACCCAACTACCATATGTATTATAGCAAAATAATTTATAATTTCAAGAACCATACATAATTATAAAAATAAAAACCAATTACAATGAAGTAATTGGTCAATAAATTTTAATTTTCTTTTTGTTCAAATCTCTTTTGAGCATCTCTTAATGCATCTTTTCTTGATAAGTCAATTTGGCCCTTATCATTAACGCCAATACATTTTACAATTATTTCATCATTTAATGAAACAACATCTTCTGCCTTTTCAACTCTATCTAAAGCAAGCTTTGAAATATGACATAAGCCTTCAGCTCCTTGCCATAATTCACAGAATACTCCATACTTTTCAATACGAGTTACCCTTGCAGTATAAATCTTACCAACTTCAACCTCACGAACTGAATCTAAGATATATTGTAAGCAAGCCTTTGCAGTATCCATATTTGAATGCATTACAAATAATTTACCATCCTGCTCAAGATCAATTTTTACATTATCAAATTTCTCAATTGTTGCATTAATTGTTTTTCCACCTGCACCAATAACATCCTTAATCTTATCAGGATTAATTGTAGCAGTAACAACCTTTGGAGCATATGGAGATAATTCACTACGAACCTCAGAGATTGTTGTAGCCATATGATCTAGAATCTCCATTCTACCCTTCTTAGCTTGAGCTAAAGCTTCCTTTAAGATTTGATAAGTAATACCTCTTACTTTAATATCCATTTGAAGTGCAGTAATACCTTCACGTGTACCAGCAACCTTAAAATCCATATCTCCTAAATGATCTTCCAATCCTTGGATATCTGTAAGAATTGTATAATGCTCATCATCTGTCATAATTAAACCCATGGCAATACCTGCAACTGGAGCCTTAATTGGAACACCAGCAGCCATTAATGCTAAAGTACCTGAACAAATTGTAGCTTGACTTGAAGAACCATTTGATTCTAATATTTCAGATACAACACGAATTGTATAAGGGAATTCATCTTCAGATGGAATAACATATGATAATGCTCTTTCACCTAAAGCACCATGGCCAATTTCTCTACGACCAGGAGCACCGTATCTACCAGTTTCACCAACTGAAAATTGTGGGAAATTGTAATGAAGCATAAATCTTTTGTTTTCTTCATTTCCTAAGCCATCAATAATTTGGTTATCATTTAAAGAACCTAATGTTACAGTACCTAAGCTTTGAGTTTGACCACGTGTAAATAATGCAGAACCATGAACTCTTGGTAATACATCAACACGGCTTGACAATGGACGAATTTCATCAACCATTCTTCCATCTGGTCTAATCTTATCAACAGCGATCATTCTACGAACTTCGCCATGTAAAATTTCATCTAATGTATATTGTACATGCTTTAAATATTCAGCCTTAGCCTCTGTATCTATAACCTTAATATCCTGTACTTCTTTAATAAAAATCTTTTCATCAAAATGACTAATTGTTTCAGCATTAACCTCATCAATTGCCTTATAACGTTCTAGCTTATCTTCAATTCTAATTGCCTTAATAAGCTTATCCTCAGCAAATGCTTTAACATCTTTTTCAATTTGTGGATCAACATGGAATAATTCAACTTGATATTTTTCCTTACCACATTCTTTAACAATTTCTTGTTGGAATTCACATAATTTTTGAATTTCAGCATGACCAAACTTCAAAGCTTCCCACATGTCATCCTCTGATACAAATCTTGCACCAGCCTCAACCATGTTAATAGCCTTATGTGTACCTGCAACTGTTAAATTGATATCAGAAACTTCTAACTCTTCAGGAGTTGGGTTAATAATTAATTGTCCATTAACCTTACCAACAACAACACCAGCAATTGGACCTTCAAAAGGAATATCAGAAATTCCAAGTGCGATTGACGAACCAAGCATAGCTGCCATTGCTGTTGAACAATTTTGATCACTTGATAAAACAGTATTAATTACTTGTACTTCATTTCTAAATCCATCAGCAAACATAGGACGAATAGGTCTATCAATTAAGCGTGATACTAATGTTTCATGCTCAGTTGCTCTACCTTCACGTCTTAAAAAGCCTCCAGGAATTTTACCTGCTGCATATAATTTTTCTTGGTATAAAACCATTAGTGGAAAGAAATCTGCGGTTGATGCTACATTGTTAGAAACTACTGCTGATAAAACCGTACTATCTCCATATTTCACTAAACAAGCTCCACCTGCCTGCTTAGCAACTTCTCCGATTTCAATTACAAGTGGACGACCTGCCCAATTGTATTCGAAGCGTTTAACTTCACTCATCTTAAGTTCTCCTTATTTTTCTCTTTTTTTTCTCAACATTTTTATTATATCATAATTCGTCAATAATACCACAAAAAAATAAAAAAAGGACTTTCTTTTTCGAAAGTCCAATAGATTATCGACGTAATCCTAGCTTAGCAATTAAGCTTTCATATGCTTTTAAATCATTCTTCTTTAAATAAGCAAGTAAGCTCTTTCTATGACCAATCTTAATCATTAATCCTCTTTTAGAATGGAAATCATGGATATGAGTTTCAAAATGTCTATTTAATTCGTTGATTTCTGCAGTTAAAATTGCAATTTGTACTTCAACAGAACCAGTATCCTTTGCATCCTTTCCATAAGTCTTAACAATTTGTTCTTTTACTTCTTTTGTTAAAGCCATTTTCTTTTTCCTCCATATTTTTTATATTCACGTTCATCTGGGATAAAGACGAGGAATGTCTAATATCTAAGAAGACGTACCTAGATTATTCTACTATAAAACAAGCATTAAAGCAAGCATTTTTTTTATTTTGTATAATTCGCTTCTCCAGCAAGCTCTAAAGAGTAGGCTTTGTCTGTTTTTAACTGCTTTATTAAAGCCTCTTTAGATTCAAATTTCTTTTCATCTCTTATTTTTTCAATAAAAAATACTTCTATAATTTCATCATATATATCTTGATCTAAACCAAATATATTTACCTCTAATGATCTTGTATCTCTAAAATTAAAGGTTGGATTATGTCCAATATTACACATTCCTAAAAACATTTGTCCTGAAATCATAACATTAACGTAATAAACACCATTACCAGGTAAAAAATAATTTTTATAATCTAAATTAGCAGTAGGAAAACCTAACAATCTACCATTTTGATTACCATAAATTACTTTACCTCTAATAGAAAATTGTCTTCCTAATAATCTATTAGCCTCTTTTACATTTCCAACACTTAATAATTCTCTAATATATGTAGTTGATACTCTAACATCATCAAAAATAAATTTCTTAATTTCATAAAACTCAAAATTCTTTTCTAAATCTCTTATTGTACCCTCAGCATATTTTGCAAATGTAAAATCATATCCACAAACACAGCTTTTTATATTCATAAATTTCATTTTATCAATAAATTCTTCTTTGCTCATCATCAGTACTTTTTCAGTAAAGTCAATAACAATGAGATAATCAATACCCATTCTAGCAATAATATCCTTTTTATGTTCAAGTGGTGTAACTAAAGGATAATTTGGTATTTTTTTTAAAAATACTGATGGGTGGGGGTAAAAGGTAAGTACTGCAGAAGCAATATTATGTCTTTTAGATTCCTCAATAAGCTTTTGATGTCCTAAATGTACACCATCAAAATTTCCTATTGCAGCACAAACTGGCTCTGGAAGTCGTACAAAATTCATATCCTTAATATATATTAGCTTCATATTTTTCACCACCTATTTGAATATTAAAACTGGTTTATACTTCTTTTCATCAACTGGTTCATATATAGCTATTATATCACATTTATTTGTCACATAAAAGACTTGATTAATAGTGGTTTGTCTTTCATCTAAGGTAACACCATTTAAAACTAAATTCTTCAAATAATCATTCACTTCAACCTTAGGAAAATCAAATTGTTTAAATATTGAAATACAATCTTCTTCCCTTAATTCATCAAGAGAAACACTATTTTCAACACAAAATTCTCCAGCCTTTGTTCTTCTTAATTCCTTAAGTACAGCATTTCCATTAAGCATAATTCCCAAATCTCTAGCATAGCTCCTAACATAAAATCCCTTACTAACATTAAGCTTAATATCAATTTCATAATGATTATCGATATATCTTAAATCAGAAAGTATTTCTGATGAATAAATTTTTATATTTCTTTCCTTAACCTCAATATCAATACCTTTTCTTTGATATTCATATAATTTTTTACCATTAACCTTAATCGCACTAGTTAAAGGAGGTATTTGTTTTGTCTTTTTTGCTAATTCATTAACACATTTTTTTATATCATTAAGATTAACTTTCATATCAATTTCTTTAATAATTTTTCCATCCATATCTAACGTATCTGTTTCATAACCAAAAATAATAGTTGCTATATATTCCTTATCATGCTCATTAATAAGCTTCATAAGCTTTGTAGCTTTGTTTACCGCAACAACTAAAACACCAGTAGTATTTGGATCTAATGTTCCGCTATGGCCAACCTTATTTAAATTGAATTTATATTTAATTTTATTACAGACTGTTTGACTAGTCATCCCTTTAGGCTTGTCAACAATAAAAAATCCATCCATACTATTTTTCCCTTCTTCTATGAACAAATAATAATGAAATTGATATGAATACTAGAATTATTTGTATAATTAAATATGATAACCATAATCCATTTAATTTTAATACTGAGCATATTGAAAAATATGCTACCGGAGTTAATATTAAAGGCTCTATCATAGTAATAATATTTGCATATTTTTTGTTTTCAACTGAATAAAAATATGAACAAATAACTCTTGAAATAGAAACAAATAAAAAACCACAGGCATAAAAATTTAATCCAATTTTATAATAATCATATGCTATATCAGATAAATTATAAAGCTGTCCAAAATTATATTTAAATATAATAAAAATAAATGAAAATAATAATGATACTAAAAATGAAATTATTAAACATTTCATTAACATCCTATGGTTAGTAATATATTCTTCTTTAGCATTATAGTAAGAAAATAAAGGCTGAATAGAATCAGAAACTGAAGTTGATACAGCTGATACAACATAAAGCATATATGATAATAATGTATATGCTGCTACAGCTTCATTTCCACCAAAATATTCACAAAATGAATTTGTAATTATAATTATAAAAGAATATGAATAATTAAGTATAAATGGTGCTAGTGCACCTAAAAAAATATGCTTAATTATTTCTTTGTTTATAATAAATCCCTTTAATTCTTTAAAATATCCTATAAAGCAAATAATAAATGATCCTATTTGGGCAATTACAGATGCTAAAGCTGCACCAGCTAACGACCAATCTAATATAAATATAAAAATATAATCTAAAAATAAATTTATAGCTATAGCCATTATTGATGCAAGCATAGCTAATTTAACTTTTCCACTATTTTTTAATAATGGGATAAGTCCGAGACCAAGCATTTGAAATGCTGTACCTATTAATATTATTTTAATGTATTCATGTGCCAGTTTTAAGCATAAATTTTTAGCACCAAATAATATTAAGATATTTTCTGAAAAATAGAATAGAATTAGACCAAAAATAATAGCTAAAACCAAAATAATAATTATAGTTGTAAGCTTAATTTTATCACTTTTTTCTATTTCGTTCTTACCTTTTAGATAAGAAATATATATTCCACCTGATAAACCTACTGCCATACCTACAGATTGAACAAATGCGGTTATTGGCCATGCGATATTAATCGCTGAAAGCCCAACATCTTTAATTTTTTGACCTATAAATATACCATCTATCATTGCATAGCACGACATAAATAATGTGGCAATTATTGATGGTATTAAATATCTAGCGAAGGACTTCATTATCTTCCTTTGTAAAAAATAGTATTATTTTACCAGATTTTAGGCTTAGTGTAGCTTTATTTTCAATTATTTCATTAGAAATACCCAATAGGCAATCAGGTGATAAATTATAATCTTTTAAATTATATTTAAAACCATTTAAGGTTATATTTGTATCAGGATCAATAGAAAAAATAGAAATATATTTGTATTCATTTTTTTCAATAGTAATACTTTTATTAGATGTCATAATTAATGAGTAATCATCTTTTATGGATAAATTTGGATATTTTTTTAATAATAATAAATTAGCATAAAAATGCTCAATTCTTTTACCTAAAATACCACCAACAATTGTAATAGAATCCATACTTTTACATAGTTTTAATGCCTCTTGGGTATCAGTTTCATCCTTGATAGGATTTAATTTTATGACTTTAGTGATCTTATTGATTTCAATATATGATTTTTCATCGATTGAATCAAAATCTCCTATAGCACAATCCATTTTTATATTGTTTTCTAAGCAATATAATGCACCCTTATCAACACCAATAACATATTTATTTATAAAATCATTTTCATTAAAATGATAATTATATCCTATTACAATTACTGCATCCATATTTAACTCCTATATTTTTTCACCCAATTAGATAAGCTAATTCTATCCTTATAGCCATCCATACGTGAAATAATTTTATTATCATTAATAATTATAAATGTGGGTATTTTATGAATTTGGTATTTATCCTTACTAATTCTATATTTTGTTGTGTTAATCTTTAATATTTGTAAATCAGGATTATCTTTTTCTATTTTTTTTAGTGCATCAAGCTGAATATTACAATTTGATGACCAAGAGGCATAGAAAAATAATAAACCATTATCAATCATATTACTACCAGTAAATTCAAAAATCAAAAATATCATCCTTATTTCTTTATTTTAAATATACTACAGTAACACCATTAAGTCCTTCTCCTTCTTTTCCATAGCGATAGCTTTTAACATAGCTACAGTTTTTCAAGTAATTTTGAACAGCATTGCGAATAACACCTGTTCCAAATCCGTGAATTATTGTCACACATTCTAAATTTCCTAATATCGCTTGATCAAGATATTGATCCATTAAATAATTAACCTCTTCATATCTTCTACCTCTTAAATCTAAGCTTAATTGAGCATGAGATTGAGGATTATAGCCTGATAATTTTGTTTCTTTTTTCTTTTTTTCTACAGGCTTTGCTGATAATTGAAGCTCTGATTTTTTGAAATCCATTGCAAATTGACCAATATTTACAGTATATTTATCCTTTTTAATTTTAGATATAGTACCGTACTTTTCATAAGGTTTAATAAAAACAAAATCACCCTCATGAAGCTCATCTAAAAATAAGCTCTCTTGATTATCGTCAACCTCAAGATTTCTAGTCTTTCTTTTTAATTCAGCAAGCTCATGCTCCTTATAATTTTCTTCACTTAAATTTTTTATTTCAGTTATTAATGTATTAGCTTCTTCTTTTGCCTTTTGTAAAACAAGTCTAGCTTCATTTTTAGCATCCTTAATAATTTTATCAGTTTGCTTAACTAAAGAAAGCTTTTCTTGCTTAATGGAGTTTAGTAGCTCATCATACTGATTAATCTTATGCTCAAGCTCTTCCTCTTTATTCCTTTGCTTTGTCATTTCTTCTTCAAGATTACTTAATAAAATAGATGAATTATTAGAATTTTTTGATAAATTATCTTTGGCGATTGTTATTATTTTTTCATCAAGTCCAAGCCTCATTGCTATTTCAATAGCATTTGATTTTCCTGGTATTCCTAATAAAAGTCTATATGTGGGCTTTAATGTATTTGAATTAAATTCAACTGATGCATTACAAATTCTTTTTGAATTGTATGCATAATTTTTCAATTCACTATAATGTGTAGTACATATTATTTTACATCCAAATGATTTCAAATGCTCAATAATAGCAATTGCCAAGCTTGAGCCCTCCTTTGGATCTGTTCCACTTCCGAGCTCATCTAGTAATATTAGTGATTCAAAGCTTGAATTATTTATAATTTCAATTACTCGCTTCATATGTGCAGAAAATGTTGATAATGATTGTTCAATTGATTGCTCATCACCAATATCAACTAAAATTGCTGAAAACATACCAAATTTTGAATCAGCTGAGGCTGGAACAAGCATTCCACAATACAGCATAACATGAAGTAGTCCTACAGTTTTTAAAGCTACAGTTTTTCCACCAGTATTTGGACCAGTAATAATAATAACATCAAATGTATTTCCAAGCTCAACATCTATTGGAACAACATCATCCTTATTAATTAATGGATGCTTAGCTTTTTTGATTGTAAATGATTGTTTGTTTTCTAAAATAACATCATTATAATCATTTTCAATAGCCATAAGTGCTTTAGCATAAATACAATCTAGCTCAGTTAATATTTCTAAATTATTAAGTAATATGTCTGCATCTGCACTAACTAACAAAGAAAGATTTTTTAAAATAGTTTCAATTTCTTTTTTCTCCAAAGAAACATAAGATTCTATCGCATTAGAGGTTTCAAGAGTTGAAGATGGTTCTATATACGCAGTAGTATTTGAACTAGAAACATCATGTACTATTCCACCAAATGTGTTTTTATATTCTATTTTAACAGGCAAGCATAATCTACCATCTCTTAATACAATCAATGGTTCAGTTAGCATAGATGCCTTTGTTTGTAATAGTTCATTTAATTTTGATTTTAAGCGATTATTTAATGATGTAATATTTCTTCTAATCATAAATAATTCTTTTGATGCATTATCTAAAACCTTACAATCTTGCGAAATAGCAAGTGTGATATTTGTTTTTAATACAGGTGGTACTACTAGGCTTGAAATCATTTTATGATTATTGTCATATTTCACTTTAATAGCTGAAAGCTGTTTGTCATATTTAATGACATTATTTGTACAATCAATAAAATTAACAATATCAATTAATTCATTAGGATTTAATACTCCTCCAATTTTTGAACGATTAATCGCTTTTTTAACCTCAACTAATCCTCCTAAAGGAATATCAGAATAACGAACTATAGCATCATATGCCTCTTTAGTTTTTTCTTTTTCTAGGATAATATTATCATAATCAAATATTGGTTTTAGTTCATTAAGCTTTTCTTTAGCATAATTTGTTTTTGTATATGTTTTTAATTTTTCGATAATTTTATTAAATTCTAATTGTATTGTATCATACATAAATTATCACTACCTTCCTTAAAAAAAAGAAATATAAGATTATATTTCTTCTTGTAATGATTTTAATAAATCTGGATTTTCTTCTAATTGTCTATATGTAATAATATTTGAACCATAAACATCTGTTTTAGGATAAATAAAAACCATTTCGCATTCATTAATGTATTTTAATAAGCTTCTTGTATTAGGATATACTAAAAATACCTTCTTAATTATCTTATTAGACTCAATATCTAATCTCATTAGTCCCTCAATATCATTAACAAATCTTAATGATTCATCATTAAAGCTTTTTCTTAATTGCCATTTAACTGAATTATTTACGCAAATTTCTTCATTTGATAGATTTGGTACAATTTTAATATAAAATGTAGTAGTTGGAGTATCTAATGTATAGTCATAAACATTATTTTCCTCTTTTTTTAAAAAATATTCTTCATTAGAACTAGATACTATTTTTTCTAATACACTATGAACATCATCATCCATTTTCTTTAATTGTTTTTTCTTTGTAATACTTATAGACAAAATAATAGCACATATTCCAATAACAGAAAGTGCAACTATTACTATAATAGCTTTTAAAAAACCATCCATACCTTCACCTATATGATTTATAAAATTTTATTAAAATAATAGTAAAAACTATAATTTCAATAATGATACAGCATAAAACCAAAGCTAATCCAATAATTAATAAAATATTGTTATTTATTATTGAACCACTACAAATAAAAATTGATCCAATAGCAATTAAAATAAAGCCTAATATAGAAACTAGCAATAATATATTATTTCTTTTCATTTTCAAATTCTCTTATATCAGAGTTAATTAATTCTTCAACCTTTGTTCCTAATTCATGAGTGTTCATGTTAGCATATTCATCCTTAGTTATAGGCTTATGACATATAATTTTAATTGTTTTTCTTTTAAAAAAACGTGTTTTAGAAATCATAGAGCTTCCACAAATACTAATAGGTAAAACTGGCGCATTTGCCTTAACAGCAAGCTTATATGCACCTGCACGAAGGTTAACCATTTCTTCTGTATCTCTAGTTTTAATTCCACCTTCAGGAAAAATAATCATTGATAAGCCATTTTTAACAAGTTTTATTCCTGTAACAATAGATTTTGCTGCTTCTCTATCATTTTCTCTATCAATTGGTACTGCAGCAAATGTTTTTGCAATCATATTCATAATTGGATTTTGAAATAATGATTTTTTTCCTATAGCACTACAAACTGAATTTAATGAATAATAAATTAATAAAGGATCCATATTAGATTTATGATTTGCATAAACAACAAATGTTTCCTTTGGTACATTTTCAAAGCCTTCCTTAATTATCTTAATATTTAAGCATTTAATTGCGATAAAGCAGGCATTTCTTAAAATAAAATGCTTAAACTTATTTGTAGGCTTAGTATGCGAAGCAATACATAAATATAATAATAACAATAATATTATTGTAATAATAGATAATATTATGCTTAATGGAATCCACAATATTAAAAATAAATAATCAAGTGGAATTAAAGTAAATAAAAATGTATATAATGCTGTAAATATAATAATTAAAAATATAAATAACATAATTATACCCTTTCAAATAAAGTATATCTTACGAGTTCAGATTCTTCTTCCCAAATTAATTTATAGTTTGAAAAATCAATATGAGGGAAATACTTATTTCCTTCATGCTTTCCTTTAATAAATGAAATATATAAGCGATCAGCATATGGTAATGATAGCTTATATATTGTTGCACCACCTACAACCCATATATCCTCATTTATATTTTTCAAAAAAGAATCAACGTCATTAATAACAACAGCATCATCTAATTTTAAATCTAAATTAATAGATGCAACATATATTTTACCATATGGTAAAGGTTTAGTTTTATAATATCCCTTTAATGAATAATATGTTGCTTCACCCATAAGTACAGTTTGACCTTTTGTTTTTGATTTATAATATAATAAATCCTCTTTAATATGCCATGGAATTTGATCATCCTTGCCAATTAAGAAATCTTCATCCATTGCCCAAATCATATTAATCATAATTATACAGCTACCTTTCCCTTAATTCCCTTATATGGATCATAGCCTACTAGCTCAAAATCATCAAATTTAAAATCATATATTGATTTGATTTCTGGATTGATTTTCATAGTAGGTAATTGTCTTGGAGTACGTGTTAATTGCTTATTTATTTGTTCTAAATGATTTAAATAAATATGTGCATCACCTATTGTATGTACAAAATCACCTAATTCTAAATTACAAACCTGAGCAATCATCATTGTAAATAATGCATAGCTTGCAATATTAAACGGAACGCCTAAGAATACATCAGCACTACGTTGATATAATTGGCATGATAATTTATTGTTGTTAACATAAAATTGCATGAAGCAATGACATGGAGGTAAAGCCATATCCTTGATTTCAGCTGGGTTCCATGCAGAAATAATTAATCTTCTACTAGTAGGATTTGTTTTAATTTGATTAATTAAGTCTTCTAATTGATCAACACCACCAAAGTTTCTCCATTGTTTACCATATACTGGTCCTAAATTTCCCCATTTTTTTGCAAATTCATTACTTTCTTTTATTTTCAAAGCAAATTCTTCTATAGTTTCATTTTGATACTCAGAAGATTTTTGATATGCTGCATAAGGCCAATCATTCCAAATTCTAACATCATTATCTACTAAGTATTTGATATTAGTATCGCCTGAAATAAACCATAAAAGCTCATGAATTATACTTTTTAAATGAACTCTTTTTGTTGTTAAAAGAGGAAACCCTTCGCTTAAATCAAATCTCATTTGATATCCAAAATATGAGATTGTACCTGTCCCAGTTCTATCTTCTTTTTTAATTCCTTTTTCTAATATTGTTTTACATAAATCTAAATATTGTTTCATCTCAAAATCACCTATTATCTATTATATAATAAATTTAGACAAATTTAAAGACAAAGACATTTTTATTATTCTTTATGATGTTAATATTATGGTTAAAGTTCAGTCGTAAATCACAATAAATAAAGCCAATGGAATCTTACACATAATTTCTAATGTTTAACATTCCATTGGTTTAATTTTGGAAATATAATATCTCTTACATAAAAATAATTTGTTGTTTTATCATTGATAAGTACATATTTAAAACAATAAAATCATCCAAATAAAAAAATCCTAAACACTGAACACATTTATAAATCTAATGTTCAAATGCTTAGGATTTTACAATATAATTATTCATTTTCATCATCAAATAAGCTTAATTGTTTTGAAAAATACTTTGAAACTGGATAATATGTTTTTCTATGAATCTTACATGGACCATATTTTTCCAAAGCTTCAATATGCATTTTTGTACCATATCCTTTATGTTTTTTAAAACCATAATTTGGATACTTTAAATCCATTTTTTCCATATATTGGTCTCTTGTTACCTTAGCAATAATTGATGCTGCCGCAATAGATGCACATCTTGCATCACCATGAATTATTGATGTATGCTTCATCTCTAATTCATTTAGTGGCATAGCATCTATTAATACATGATCAGGCTTTGTGCTTAGTTCTTCAACTGACTTTAACATACCTTTTTTAGTTGCTTGATATATATTTAATTCGTCAACCTCTTCAACAGATACAAAAACAATCTTATATTCTATAGCTTCTTTTATTATTATTTTATATAATTCTTCTCTTTTTTTAGCTGTAAGCTTTTTTGAATCATTTAAGCCTTTAATTCTTAAAAATGGCGGTAATATACAAGAAGCAACAACAACAGGTCCAGCAAGAGGTCCTCTTCCCGCCTCATCAATACCACAAATTACACGATCTCCACTATCATATAATTGTTCTTCATATGAATATATATCATTTGTTTCATTCAATCTCACTTGGTCGCTCATAACTCATTGCTCCAATCTTATTTCCTCTTAGCTCATTAAGAAAAATAATACATACTTTATTAATATCAGGTATACCACCCTTTAACAAAAATCCACGTTTAATTGCAATATTTTCTAAATTTACATACGGATCTTCAAAAATTTCATCTAAATTATACCTATTTTTTAAATAATCAGGATAATTAGCACCTATATACTCAATTGCTTTAGCTGATATTTCTTCTAAATTTAATATTTCATCTTTGATACTACCACACATTGCAAGCTTTACTCCAACAGCCTGATCTTCAAATTTAGGCCACAAAATACCAGGCGTATCAAGAAGCAATAAATCAGGTGTAATTTTAATCCAAGTTTGATTTTTTGTTACACCAGGTCTATCTCCTACCTGAGTTGCCTTTCTTTTTGCAAGTGTATTAATTAATGTAGATTTTCCTACATTAGGAATACCTAAAATAATAGCTTTAATCTGTTCAGATAAAACACCCTTTGCTTTTCTTTTTTCAAATGTTTCCTTTAAAGCCATTTTAGCATATTTTATAATACTACTAGTATGATAATTTGTAATAGAATCAATATCTAAGGCTAAAATATTTTGACTTGCATAATAATTCATCCATAATGCAGTAACCTTTGGATCTGCGATGCTAGATTTACATAGTAATATTAATCTTGGTTTATTACCAATAATTTCTTTAATCATAGGATTAGATGAAGAATATGGTATTCTTGCATCCTTTAATTCTATAACTAAATCAACCATTTTAATTTTTTCAATTATTTCTCTTTTTGCCTTGGCCATATGCCCAGGAAACCAGTTGATAATTGAAATATTATCATTCATATAATCACAACCTTAAACTAACCTAATATTTTTTCAATCTTTTTAAATGGATATAATCTAAATAATACATGACCTAAAATATCTTTTTCATTAACCATTCCAAAATATCTTGAATCATATGATTCTAAGCGATTATCACCTAAAACAACAACATATCCCTTTTGAACAGTAAAATCATCTAAATATCTATCACTTGTTCTACCAATTATTTTTAAATATTGTCTTGAACTTACATATTCAACATGCTCATTATTAACTAATAATGCACCATCCTTATATGACAATACATCTCCTTCAACCGCTACTACTCTTTTTATGTATAATAATGATTGCTCAGTATAATTATAAGCATCAAAAACTACAATATCTTCCTTTTTGGGCTTATAAAATAAATCAGTACAAATAACCCTATCACCATCAGTTAATGTATAATTCATTGAATCACCAGAAACTGTAAAGGGGGTAGTAATAAATACCATAAAAAATAATATTGTAATTGCTGCAGCCAAAATAAATTGTGGCAAATCAAATATTTTATGAAATTTATGTAATAATTTATAATTTATTTTATTCTTTATTTTTAAGATAAAAAACAGCAAATAGCCTGTTAATATAATAAATTCGATTGAAATAAATGTGTAATATAAAATATTCCCAATTATTTTATTTCCAAAAAACATAATAGAAAAAACTGTTATTCTTTTATTGAAAATAATTGAAAAAACAAACAATAAAAATATAATCACGAATTGGATAATTTTTTTAATAAACAATTCTTTTTTTATAGTTTTTTCATCATCTTCACTATGTTCTTCTAAATTTAATATATCTTCAATATCATTATCATTTTTCATTAATCATCAATTCCAAACATTTCTCTTAATTTATATGAATCAACTAAAATTTCTCTACCTTTTGTACCATTTTTTGGTGATACTATTTCTCTATCCTCTAATATTTGTACAATTCTTTGTGCTCTATTAAAGCCTAATCCAAAACCAGTTTGAATAGAATTAATTGAGCATGTTCCTTGTTGAACACAGGCTAAAGCTATTTGATATAATAACTCCTCTGATTCACTTGATGATTCTTTACCAAAGGATGAATTATTATTACCATTAGCCTTATTTAGCTCACGCTTTAAATCTTCATGTGTAAACAAGAAATCAGGTTCATATCGTTCACAAATATATTGACATACTGTATCAATTTCATCATCTGATATGTATGCTCCTTGAGCACGAACAGGTGTTGAATTATTTTTTATAATCATATCACCACGACCAAGTAGATTTTCTGCACCATCTTCATCAAGAATAATTCTAGAATCTAAGTTAGCAGCAACTCTAAATGCAATACGACATGTGATATTTGCTTTAATTGTACCATTTACAACATCAGCAGTAGGTCTTTGTGTTGCAAGAATAATATGAATACCACAGGCTCTAGCCTTTTGAGCAAGACGAATAATAGCTTCATTTGCATCTACACCACATTGCATAACCATATCATTAAATTCATCTACAACGATTACAATAAAAGGCATTTTTTCCATTTCTGGATTATTTGCTCTCTTTTTATTATAATCTCCAATATTTCTAACTCTATTCCTAGCTAAAACATCGTATCTTCTTTCCATTTCTCTTACTGCCCATTTTAATGCCTCAGTAGCGATTACTGCATCATCAATAACAGGTGTAGCAAGATGTGGTAAATCATTGTAGAATGATAATTCTACCTTCTTTGGGTCAACTAGAATAAGCTTTAAATTATCAGGTGAATTTTTTACAAGTAATGAAACTAAAATAGTATTAATAGAAACAGACTTACCTGATTGCGTAGCACCAGCAATTAATGCATGTGGCATATCTGTTATATTTTGGTATACTGGTGTACCATCGATATTTTTACCCATAGCAACTCTTAATGGCTTGCCATCATGAATAAACTCCTCATTAAGAATATCACCAAAGCTTACAACCTCACTAACATCATTAGGAACCTCTATACCAATCGTATTTTTACCAGGAATAGGAGCTTGTAAACGTAAGGATTTAGCTTGTAAATCCTTTTGAAGATTATCATATATTTGGCTTACCTTTTTAACATTTACACCAGGAGCAAGCATTATTTCATATCTAGTAAAGGCAGGTCCTTTAGTATATGTAATAACTTCTCCTTCAATACCAAATGATTTTAAGGATTGATTTATTATTTCTTTCTTTTCCTCAAGCCAAATAGGTGCTTCTAATGATGTAGATTTTGATTTTTTAAAGAAATCCTCATAAGGAATATGATAATTTGAATAATCCCTAGTTTTACTAATTTCAGGCTTTGTTTCTAAATTAGCCTTATATTTAGGTGTATTAGAAGAATTATCGCTAATATTACCCTTTTGCATATTTAATATAGCCTCTTCAATTGTAAGAGATTTATCTACTGCAGGATTTTCATATTCATCTGCATCAATAGTAATTTCTTTATCCTCACTATATGAAAACTCTTCATTTATCTCAACATCATTGTTTTTATTATTAGAATTTGATGTTAAAAAGCTTGGAATATTTGCTTGATTAGGCTTTGGCATATTTTTATCAAATGAATTGTATTCATAAGTAGGCTCATCTTCATCAATTTCAAATTTAATTTTAAATTCAGCTTCCTCATTATCAAAATCATCATTAATTTTATCATTAACCATTTCATCAGTAATTACTGGCTTTGTATCTTCTTCTAAAATATCATCAATTGATGATATAAATGAAGAATCAATTCTCTTAGTATCATCTTGCTTTTCTTTTGGTTTTTCTTTAGAATAATCAGAACCCTTATATAGATCATCTTCACTATTCAAAAAAGTAAATTCATAATATTTAGTACCATGTCTTTTTTCAAGCTCTTCATCAGATATATGCTTTTCTTCTCTAATAAAATCATATCCATAATCAATATCAACTGTACCACTATTATCTAAAAAATGATTTCTATCAAGAACATTAGTTCCATGAAATGGAGAACAAACCTCACTTTTATGGAAGCCATCTTTTTTTCTAATTAATCCTGATGTACCATAATCAATTTGATAAATTATTAACTTTTCTTCTTCCTCAATATATATATCTTTTTTCTTTTTCATAATTAATTTAACTCCACTTTCTTTTCTTCATCATGCAAAAGCATTGGATAATTAGGATTAAATATTGAAATATAATCTATATGCTTTTCTAGCTTTAATGTTCTTGTTTTAAACATCTTTTCATCATTTTTTACTGGAATTGAAAAATCAGAATTCAAATTATCTGAATTATCATTTGAATTAATGATATCATCATTAGCTTTTAATATATCATTATTCATAGAATTTATGATATCATCAACATTACTTTCAATTTCAACATCCTGATTAAATACTGTTTTACTATAAATTTTGTATGTTTCCTCACCAACAATCGCAATAATAACAACACAAAGCTTATCAGTAATAACATTTATAGTATTATCAATTATCAATTTTCTTACCCACCAAGCAGGATTAACAACATTAACTATTTTTTTTATGGTATTAAATGTATTATTAACATCTTTTGTAACCTTAAAGGCCTTTGAATTAACAACCTTTGTTGTTTTTTGAGTTACATCAAATATTTGACCAATTTTTATTTTTTTTAAAAGTCTAATACCTCTTCTATTTAATATATCCTCTATTCTTGTTTTAACGTATAAAGAAAGCATCATTACCTCATCTATTGAGATTTCAAGCAAAGGATGCTTACTTTTAGGAAAAAACCTAGATGCAATACCGTATACTAAATCCATTGAAATATTTTTACAATGATTAACCCTTGATAGTTCACCACGCAAATCCTTATCCTTAAAGGATTTTTGAGCTTGTACAATCATATCCTTAACCTCGGTTGAGGTTAAGCTATCATCCTCTACCTTAATTAAAAACTTTTTGTTTCGAAGGGATGATAAAACAATTAGGGCATATATCATACAAATAATTACTGCCCCAATAAGTATACCAATCAAAAAGCTTACGACAGTTGAAAAGTCAATATTAAATATCCAAATTTTAAATAAAAACATCCTTCTGTCACCGCACTTTCTTTTTTATATTATAATATAATATAAACAAAAAATAAAGGTTAGAATAATTGATTTTTATTTATTAATATGCGATAATTTTTCTAAATTAAGATACGAAGGTGATAAAATGTCATTTATCGCACTATGTGACTATGAAAATACAATTAAAATGAAAGATACAAAATTATCACAAGAAAACATTAATATGATTAATGATTTTCTTATAAATAATAATTTATGTATACTATCAAATGCAAGCTTTTTAGAATTAGAAAATGATTTTAAATCAATTAATAACAAGCTTGATTATTTTTCATTTAAAGATCAAAAGGGAAAAATTAATAACAAAATTATTTATAATATTATTGATTCTGTTATCATCAATAAAATAATAGCTACGTTTAATGATACGATATACACATTATTTTATGAAGATAATAATAATGGATATATTTATAATTATCAGGAAAGACTTCTTCCACTATATCCTAAAAAAAATTTAATTATTGATACAAATTTTAATAATCATGCAACAAAGATTACAGCCGCAATAAAATTAGAAGCAATAAATGAATTTGAAATATTTTTAAATGATAACATGCTTGATTATTATATTTATGCTAAAGACAAAAATAGAGCTTTATTTTATATTAGCTCAAGCTTTTCTTCTAAGGAAAAAATAGTTCCTTATATAAAAAGCATATATTCAAACAAAAAAACAGTTGGTATATCTGATTCTATTGCTGATTATGATTTTTTGAAAGCTTGTGATTATTGTTATATTATGAAAAATTCTGATAATCTATTAAAACAAAAAAATCTAACTCAAACTAAGCTTTCATGCGAAGAATTGGGTTGTATGAAAGCACTTCTTGAATTAGATTTATAATTATTTATTCAATTATTCCTGTCATTTTTAGAAGGTAAAGTGCATTTTTAGAGGTGCACTTACCTTCTTTTATTTTATAATCAAATGAAATTTTATCATCATTATATTCTTCATTAAAATGATAATTTAAAATATTATTTGCATCACATAATTCAAAATCATGTGTACTAATAATAAAATATGCATTATAGCTATTTAATTTATCAATGACCTTAAACGATGCATTAATTCTTTCATAAGCATTAGTACCTTTAAATATTTCATCAATTAATATTAAGCATTTATTTTCTTTTATAGCATTATTTATAGTTTTCATTCTAAGAATTTCAGCATAGAAGGTTGAAATACCTTCACTTAATAAATCATTTGCTCGTAATGATGTATAAATTGGTAAATAGCTTGAGCTAAAGCTCTTAGAAAGAGTAATACCACCTGCATTAAATAATATTTGATTGATGCCTAAGGTTCTCATGAATGTAGTTTTACCTGACATATTACTGCCTGTTAAAACAACCCCACCAGATAATGTAAAATCATTATCTACACAATCCTTTAATAATGGATGCTTCATATTCTTTGCGATAATATTATCACTAAATGTAGGAATAGAATATACATCATTATCAAGACCAATATTTGCGAGAGAAATTAAAACTTCAAATTCAGAAATTGAATCAAATAAAATTTCTAAATCAATAATTTTTTCATGTAATTTATTGAAAATAAAAATTAAATATAAATCATAAATAAATAATGAATTTAATATTATTTTCGCAATAATATTATTTCTTGTTGATAAGGCAAGATATATTTTATTTAATTTTTTTAATGGTTCATAATATTTAGAAATATTTGATTGTAGCTGATTTAGATATACATTTTGATATTTTATACTTTTTATTATATCTGCTATTTCTAAATATGCACTGCTGATATGATAATATTTGATTGAATTTAATAAAAATACATCATTATTCAAACAATATTTGCAAGCAATAAAATTAAGAAGTAAGAATGCAATTAAAGGTAATGGATTAATATTTATAGTAAATACTAATATTAAATAAGTAATCATTCCTAAAAATGAAATTAAAGGGATAAAAAACAATGGCTTAACAGCTATTTTAGATTTTGTTACAGATAAAAATTCATCATAATTTAATGTTTTTGCATCATTTGAAAATTCTTTAAAGCTTGCTTCTATATCTAAAGTATCTTCTCTTTCTGCAAGCTCAAAAACTGCTTCTCTTTCTAAATTAATATTTTCACTTTGATGAATTGATGATAATCTTTTAGCAAGCTTAGACCTACCATTTTTAGTTTTACATACTGATAAATATTGGAATAAGGATTTTGGGCCAAAGATATCTAAATCTAATAATTTATAATCATCCTTAGTGATAAAGTCTTCACCTAAATCATACATTTTATTAAAATTTAAATTTCTTCTTCTATTATGTGATTCATAAACTTCCTTTTTATTCTTAAAATGCTCAAGTCTTTTAAAATATTTATTTGTAAATAAAATAAAAATAATAAATAAAATAAATACAGAAATAGATAAAGCTGAATATAAAGCTGTTTCTTGAAGTGAAAATAAACATATTAAAAATGTTAATAAAGATAAAGCTAAAATTAATCTTATTATTGAAATAGCTTTAGTTATTTTATTAAGCCTTGATATATTTTCATCAACTGATTTGATATTCTTAAATTCAATCATAATATTTTCTCCTATGCTAATAAAAGGGAGGCTATTAACCTCCCTAAAATATTATAGCTTAATTGGTTCAGTATGCCAAATATCTTCGTTATATTGTAGCATTGTACGATCTGTAGTAAAGAAGCCTGACATAGCCGTATTAATAATAGACATACGTAACCACTTCTTTTGATCCTTGTATAATTCATTAATTTTTTCTTGAGCTTCTACATAGCTTGCGAAATCCTTTAAAATAAAGTAATTATCTCTAGATAATAAATTTTCACGGATAACATCAAATTCATGAATGTCAACCTTTTCAAAGAAGCCATTTGTTAGTTGATCTATAATTTGGTGAATACGTGGATCTGAATTATAAATATCCATTGGATTATATCCACCTTCAGCATATAAATCAGTAACCTCTTTTGCATTCATACCAAAAATTACGATATTATCATCACCAACTAGATTTGCGATTTCAACATTAGCACCATCTAAAGTACCACAAGTAATTGCACCATTCATCATAAACTTCATATTACCTGTACCTGATGCTTCTTTAGAAGCTGTTGAAATTTGTTCTGATACGTTTGCAGCTGGCATTATTGTTTCTGCATATGTAACATTGTAGTTAACAACAAATACAACCTTTAATAAATGATTAGTTTCTTCATCATTATTAACCTTATCAGCAATAGTATTAATTAGTTTAATTACCTTTTTAGCAAAATAATAGCCTGGAGCTGATTTAGCACCAAAAATGAAGCTATGTGGATGATAATTTTTCTTAAATTCAGGGTCAGATTTTAAACGATTATAAACATACATAATATGTAATGCATTCATTAATTGACGCTTATATTCATGTAATCTCTTAACCTGAACATCAAAAATTGAATTAGTATCTAAAGATACACCTTGTGATGTATAAATCTTATTAGCTAATTCATTCTTTCTAGCTAATTTCATTTTAGCAAATGCTTGTTGAAGCTTTTCATCATCAGCATATTCTAAAAGCTTCTTTAATTCATTTTCAGGATCCTTAACCCAATTAGGACAAATATTTTTAAGTATTTCAACTAATTCAGGATTTGAATGTAAGCACCATCTTCTATGTGTAATACCATTTGTCTTGTTATTGAATTTTCCAGGATAATAATCACTAAATACCTTCATTTCAATATTCTTTAAAATGTCAGTATGTAATTGGGCAACACCATTAACACTAAATGAACCATGAATTGCCATATGTGCCATATGAACTCTATTATCTTTGATTATTGCCATTTGATATGCTTGTGGTGAATTATCTCCATATTTCTCAGCGATTTCAATTAATAGACGACGATTAATTTCTTCAGTAATTGTATAAATTCTTGGTAAAAGCTTCTTAAATAAATGAACTGGCCATTTTTCTAATGCTTCAGCTAAAATTGTATGGTTTGTATATGCACAGCAATTCTTTGTGATATTCCATGCTTCACTCCATTCTAAATGCTCTTCATCAACTAATATACGCATTAATTCAGGAACAATTAAGGCTGGATGTGTATCATTGATATGGAATACAACCTTCTTATCTAAATTTCTAACAGTGTTATAAATTTTCTTATGACGACGAATTGCATTAACAACTCCAGCAGAAACAAAGAAATATTGTTGTTTTAAACGAAGCATTTTTCCTTCTTCTGTATCATCATTTGGATAAAGCATTGAAGAAATCTCTCTTAGCTTTCTATGATATTCAAATGCATCCTCATTTTGTGGATATACTGAAGCAGGCTCAGCACTCCATAAACGTAGTGTATTAACAACATGGTTTCCATCACCGATAATTGGAATATCATATGGAACTGCCTTAATATATTCAGCATCCTTATGTCTTACATGAAGCTTACCATTTTCAGTTGACATATCAATATAACCAAAGAATGGAATTTCTACTGCATCCTCATCCTTTCTTATTTCCCAAACGTTAACATCCTTTAACCAACGATCAGGATGTTCAACTTGATATCCATTACGAATTCCTTGCTCAAAGAAGCCATAACGATAACGAATACAATTTCCATGAACAGGTAAACCAAGTGAGGCAACTGAATCCATGAAGCAGGCAGCAAGTCTACCAAGACCACCATTTCCTAAGCCTGCATCTGTTTCCTGATGCTCAACCTCATTTAAATCTATGCCAAGCTCATCAAATGCTTGCTTAACAATTGGATATACTCCAGCATTCATTAGATTGTTAGTAATCATTCTTCCCATTAAAAATTCCATTGAGAAGTAATATACAACCTTCTTTTGTTGTATCTTTGTTTGTTGATTTGTATTGTGCCAATCCTTAGCAATATTATAGCGTAGCATTTCACCTAATACTACATATTGCTGATATGGTGTTGAGTTTTCAAAATCTACAGCATATTTATTTTCAACGTTAGAAATAAATGCTTGTTTAAAAGTTTTTACATCCTTAAAATTAGGATAATTCATATTGCAAATCCTCCTTTATTTATTATCGCAATAATTTTATCATATTATGATTATTTTTTTTAAAAAAATATCCAAAAATTGTAAATGAAACGTTTTCTAAAGTATAATTTAGTTTGTTTTCTTAGCTGTTGTAGTTTTTTTTGATGTTTTAGATTGAGTCTTAGCTCTTGGTTTAGTAGTTTTTTTAGCATCTAAAGTATTATTAATATTTAAAGATTTTAAATATTTATCCTTGATTGATTCTTTTAATGGATCTTTAATTGGCTTTAAAATAGTAATTCCAAGAGGTGGTACTGTAATTTTAATTGAATGTGTTTGTTTTTGCCATGGATCATCTGTTACCTTAACAGGAATTGGATTAATTCTATTGCTTCCACCATAAATATCACGGTCTGAATTCATTATTTCCTCATACATATAATCACCCTTTACACCAATTTGGTAATTATCGTATGTGTTTGGTGTACAGTTCATTACTATAATTAAATGATCATCCATATCCTTAGCAAAACGTGCATAAACATATAAGGATTGATCTTGATTATCTGCCTCAATAAATTCAAAGCCTAAAGAATCATAGTCTCTTTCCCATAATGCTTTTTCATTTTTATACAGTATAGACATTTCCTTGACAAATCTATTTGCCGCATCATGTAAAGGAAATCTTAAAATATCCCATGGAAGCTGTGATTCATAATGCCATTCGTCATAGCTTGCAAGCTCATTTCCCATAAATAATAATTTTTTACCTGGATGTGTAAGCATATATCCAATCAATGTACGATAATTTGCAAATTGTTGCCATTGATCACCAGGCATTTTATTTAATAATGAACCCTTCATATGAACTATTTCATCATGTGATAGTGGCAAACAAAATTGTTCATTATAATAATACATCATAGAAAATGTTAATTGATGATGATGATATTTTCTATAAATTGGGTCAAGCTTAAAATACTTAAGTGTATCATTCATCCAACCCATATCCCACTTATAATTAAAGCCTAAACCACCAATACCTGATGGCTTTGTAACATTAGGGAAGCTTGATGAATCCTCAGCCATTAACAATACACGATCATCCTTTTTAAATAATATTGTTGATAAATTTTGTAAAAATTCACAAGCACCACGATTTACTCCTCTTGATACATCACCAAGATAATAAATCATATTACTTACCGCATCTAATCTAAAGCCATCAACATGAAAATAATTCATATAAAATAAAGCATTAGAATATAAGAAAGAACGTGTAGTACCCTTACCTAAATCTAAATTTGCAGTACCCCATTCCTTATTTTCTCTATCTTGCTCATTTGGATATTCATAAAGAGGTGTTCCATCAAACATATATAATCCATGTCCGTCCTTGCATATATGTCCTGGTACCCAATCCATAATAACACCAATTCCATTTTGGTGAAGCATATCGATCATATACATGAAATCCTTTGGGACTCCATATCTTGGAGTAACAGCATAATAGCCTGTACCTTGATATCCCCATGATGCATCAAGTGGATGCTCATAAATAGGCATAAATTCCACATGTGTGTATCCATAATTTTTTAGATAATCGATAAGCATAGGTGCAAGCTCACTAAAAGAATAAAAATCATTCTCTCCATAACCCTTTTTCTTCCAAGACCCAGCATGAAATTCATAAATTAATACTGGCTTATCATATGTTTTAGGATGAGAATACATCCAATCATCATCATGCCACTTATATCCATTAATATCATATACCTTTGAATCCTGACATGGACGAATTTGTGAATAAAAAGCATAAGGATCCGCTTTATATATATTTTTACCATCATGAGTAGTAAGAAGATATTTATATCTTTGCCATTCATAATTACCTTCTAGTTTAGCATACCAAATACCTTTGTTATCAATACAGAATAATTCATGCTGATTTTCTTTAAAATCATTCCATTCACCAACTAATTGAACTCTTTTAGCGTTTGGTGCATATAAACAGAATTCACAAGCAACATTATTACCATTATCATCCTTAACCAAATGAGCTCCAAAAACATTATAAGCATCATAAGATTGACCTTGATCAAAGTAATATAGGAAGTTTGAATCAATTTTTTCTCTAACTGACATTATTAAATTCTCCTTTTCATCGTAATATACTATTTTTATTATATAATATCAGACATAAATTAACAAGAGAATTTTCGTAAAAAAATAGTCATAAGTTTCATTTCCTTATGACTATTTCATATTTAAAATATAATATTAGATATTTCTTCGTAAGAATATCCTCTAGATAATAAATATTTCTTAACTTTTACTACTTTTTCATATTCACTTTCTTTAGTAAAACTTTCGTATTTTTTTCGTGAAATCTCATCTAGTTTTTTTCGATAATTATCATAATCAATATTTTCTATTGCTAACTTAATATCTTTTTTTTCAAATTTATGCTCATATAATTTTTTTTCAATCATTAATTTCCCATAGCCTTTATTTACAAGACATAAAGTATAATTCATTATTAAATCATAATCATTTACTGCTTTAACCTTTATAAGCTTATCAATTATAATAGAAATTTCATTATTACTTAAATCAAATTTCAATAAATAATCAATCATTTGTGATTTTGTTCTATTATATGTAAGTGCATAGTTTAAGGCCTTATTATAATATATGGAAATATTATTTTTCAATTTGGCATCATTAAGTATAGCTTCAGTTATTTCTTTTCCTTCAACAAGCCTATATTCAACAATTATATCGCTTGAAAAAATATATTCATTATTGTTGTCAATAATAACTTTGTAATTATCTTTCTTATCTTTAATTAGTTTTGTAACTATCATATAATTTTCCTCTTAGCTACATATTCTCCTACTACTTCCTTACATGATGTAATAAAGGAGAAGGCATTTGGATCTACTTCTAATATTAAATCCTTTAATATATATGCCTCATTTTTATCTAGAGTACAAATTACCATTGTTTTCCCTTGACCAGTATACGCACCAACACAATCAGTAAATGTTACTCCTCTATCTAAATTAGTATAAATAACATCTCTTACAGCAGTTGGCATTGTTGTAATAATATATGCTGTTCTTCTATTTTTAGCATTTAAAGCAATTAAATCTGTAACATATCCAGTACCAATTACAGCAAGTGAACCAAACAATACTCTTTCAATATTATAACCAAATGTATTAGTTCCAAAAAATGAAAAACCTGCAATTATTACTAAGACCCAATCTGTTAAATACATTGTTTTAGATAATGGAATATGTAAATATTTGCTTAGTATTTTTTGAATTACATCCATTCCGCCAGTTGAACCATGATTTTTTATCGCAATTCCGATACCAAAGCCAATCAATAATATACTTACTACAGTACAAACTATATATGTTGATGTTCCTGGGTTTGACACATCAAAATCACTAATTGTTCTTAAAAAGAAATATTGATCACAGGTTCTTTCTAAAATAAATACAACAGTTGGAGAAAGTAAGCTTGCATAAATTGTTTTAATAAAAAACTCTTTTCCTAATAACAATCCACCAACAATTAAGCATACAATATCTACAAAATAAATAAATATTGATGGAGTAAACCATGATAATCTCGAATATAGAGGTTCAAATATAATTGATAGGCCCATTACTCCACCAGTACATAAGGCAACTGGAGATAGAAAAAAGTAAAAGCCAATAGCCATAACTATAACACCTAATGATATATATGAATATTGTTTAATTTTCTTTTTTACAAATTCTTTATTCATTATTCCCACCTGCGTTAAGCTTTAAATATGCTTGCATAAAGCCTTCAATTTCTCCATCCATTACTGCCTGAATATTTCCCATTTCATAGTTTGTTCTATGATCCTTACATAATGTATATGGGCAAAACACATATGATCTAATTTGGCTACCAAAATTAATACCCATTTGTTCGCCCTTTATACTTTTTAGTTCTTCTTCTTGATGCTTAAGCTCTAATTCTAAAATCTTTGATTTTAAAATTCTAAAGCATATTTCCTTATTTTTTATTTGACTTCTTTCCTGTTGACAGCTTACAACGATACCAGTAGGCTTATGAGTTATTCTTACTGCAGAGTAGGTTGTATTAACACCCTGTCCTCCAGGACCTGATGAACAAAATGTATCTATTTTAATATCCTCATCATTAATAGTGATTTCCTCATCATTTTCTATTTGTGGGGCAATATCGCATGAACAAAATGATGTGTGACGTCTTGCATTAGAATCAAATGGTGAAATACGTACAAGCCTATGTACTCCTCTTTCACTCTTTAAAAGTCCATATGCATATGGTCCTTTAATTGAAACTGTAACAGATTTTATTCCAGCCTCATCACCTGCCTGATAATCCATAACATCAAATTTGAATCCTTTTTTTTGACAGAATCTAGAATACATTCTATAAAGCATTAAAGCCCAATCCATTGATTCAGTACCACCAGCACCAGGATGAAGTTCTAAAATACAGTCATTAAAATCATATTTTCCAGACAATAAAGCTTTCTCCTCAACAGAGGTTTCATGCTCAATAAATTCTTTTATCAATGATTCTAATAGCTCCATAGCCTCATTATCTTCAATTGCCATTTCAACTAAGGAAATAATATCATTCATTTTATTTTTTAAATCATTATATGAATTAGTAATTTCCTTTATTTGATTTGCTTTAGCAATAATTGCTTGAGCAGTTTTTTGATCATTCCAAAAATCAGGAGCTTGAATTTTTTTATCTAAATCTACTAATTCAACTTCTTTATCTTTAATATTAAAGGCAACATATAAATCATCAAGCTTTTGATTATATTCTTCAATAAATTTATTTATTTCATATTTTTCCATAATAATTAATATCAATAAATATATTGATTTTTCCTTTCTAAAATTTCATAATAAAAGACTCAACATTACATTTGAGTCTATAATCAGCAATAAGCATCTTAGAATATTATTTCTTTAATGTTTTAACAAATTCCTCTACACGATTTAATGCTATTTTTAAATCATCTATAGAATAAGCATAGGATAATCTTAAAAATCCTTCTCCAGATTCTCCAAAAGCATTACCTGGTACTAGTACTACCTTTTGTTCATTCAATAGCCTTAATGCAAATTCATCGCTAGATAAACCAAATTTACGTATATCAGGGAAAACATAAAATGCACCCTTTGGAGTAAAGCATGGAAGTCCCATTTCCTTTAGTCTATGCATTACATACCTTCTACGTTCATTATATGCATCACGCATTTCTAATACATCATTATCACCATTTTTTAATGCTTCTACGGCAGCATATTGGCTTGTTGTAGGAGCACACATAATGCAAAATTGATGTATTTTTGTCATTTGCTTAATAATATTTTCAGGTCCACAAGCATAACCTAATCTCCAACCAGTCATTGAATAGCTTTTTGAAAATCCATTAATAACTATAGTTCTTTCCTTCATTTTTGGAATAGAAGCAATTGAAGTATGAGAATGTAAATAAGATAATTCAGAATAGATTTCATCTGATATAACCACTAAATCATGCTTAATTACAACCTCAGCAATTTCTTCTAAATGAATTCTATCCATAGTAGCACCTGTAGGATTATTAGGATAATTAATTAATAAAACCTTACTTTTAGGAGTAATTGCTTGTTCTAGTTCTTCTTTTGTTAATCTAAATTCATTTTCATTTTTTAAATTAATAATTACAGGCTTTGCCCCAGCCATTATAGCGCAAGGTTCATATGAAACATAGCAAGGCATAGGAATTATTACCTCATCACCTGGTTCTATCATTGCACGTAATGCAAGATCAATTGCCTCGCTTCCACCTACTGTAACTAATATATCTGTATCCCATTTATATTCTAAATTATATTTTCTATACATATAATTAGAAATTTCTTCTCTAAGCTCCTTTAAGCCTGCATTAGAAGTATATATAGTATTCCCCTTTTCTAATGAATAAATACCTTCTTCTCTAATATGCCATGGAGTGTCAAAATCAGGCTCACCAACACCTAAAGAAATCGCACCTTTTATTTCCTTCGCGATATCAAAAAATTTTCTAATACCAGAAGGCTTAAGGTCAACAACCTTTTTCGCAAGAAAATCTCGCATTACGCACTCACCATAATTCTTTCATCTTTTTTCTTTTCTACCAAATTCACACCATGGTCTTTGTATTTCTTTAAAACAAAATGAGTTGATGTAGACAATACAGACTCTAATGTTGAAAGCTTATCAAAAACAAATCTTGCAACCTCTTTCATAGATTTACCTTCAATTAAAACCATAAAATCAAAGCCACCGCTCATTAAATAACAGCTAGTAACCTCTGGAAATTTGGCTATTCTTTCAGCAATAACATCGAAACCTATTCCTCTTTGAGGAGAAACCTTTACCTCAATAAGTGCTGTAACAATTTCTTTTGAAGTATTATCCCAATTTATTAATGTATGATAACCACAAATAATTTTTTCTTGTTCCATTTTTGAAACTTCATTTACTAAATCAACCTCATCACAATCAAGCATTATCGCTAAATCGTGTAAATCTATTCTTGAATTAGTTTCTAAATTTCTTAAAATCTTTTCTCTAATTATTTCATTCATACTAACACCTCATTTTCTATTTATTTTATCATATTATTTAGTACAATTCAAAAAAATATTGTAAAATAATAATATTTTTAAAAAAAATATAAGCACCCAATAAAATTATACAAGGTGCTCATATTTTTTAATCTATAAATTCAAACTCGAAATCAAATATTCTAACAGTATCTCCATTTTTTACACCAAGCTTGCGTAATGCATCATCAATACCATAAGAACGTAGCTGTCTTA
>JALEQD010000014.1 GCA_022768655.1 Anaeroplasma sp. | reverse complement strand
TTAAAAGGATTATTAAATGTTATTTAACTAATAGTCTATCAAGAAATTAAATGGTTAGCTATTCATAGCAAGGTGTAGGTAACTTACCATAACTATTTGGTTTACTATCTTCTAGATAGATGATAGAAGTTAGAATCTTATGACTTACGTCATGAGAGGTTCAAGATGATAAATATTCCGTATACATATTATGGTTGGTGGTTTAATCATGCAGATCTAGTTTATCTAATTATAGATAGTTTCTTAGTTATAATATATTGTATTATTTGGATAATTTGTTGGAATAAAAATAATGTATTTAAGGCATTATCACTTTCAATAATTCCTTCACTAATATTTCTATTTAGTGGAATTATGCTTTGTTCAATACTGCTAATTATTTTTTCAATTATATTTTCTATATCACATATCATTATTTCTTATATAAATGCTATTTTATGAGAAATCTTTATGAAGAAAAAAATAATGATAAATGTTATGTTTTTAGTAAGGATAGATTTAGTACAAATTATATAGTTTATAATAATAAACTTGAGTCTTTAGTTTTGAAGGATTATATTATAAATATATTTGATTAAAAGAAGGTTTTATTTATGGAAAACTTTATAAATGTTAATGATGAATATATATTTGATTTTTATGCTGATACTAATAACAAGAATAAGAATGCTTTTAATGATGCATTACCAATAGGTAATGGTTCGATGGGAGCTATGATATATGGTGGTGTATGCGAAGAAAAGCTTATTTTAAATGAAGATAGTGTTTGGTTAGGAAAAAAGAATAGAGATAGATATAATAAGAGCTTTAAAGAATATTTTTATAAAATACAAAAATTAATTAATGATAATTTATTAAATGAAGCTCATCATTTAGCAAAATATCTATATTCCTCACCTAAGGGTGAATGTATATATTCAGTTGCGGGTGAGCTTAGAATTATTTTTGAAAAAACTAATGCCTATAATTATAAAAGAATAATTGATATGGGAAATGGTATAGTTAAGGTTAATTACGATACTCCATGTAATAAAATATCAAGAACATATTTTGCATCGTATCCAAATAATGTAATAGTAATTAACATTAAATCAATGAAGCCATTAAGCTTTTATACTTATTTAGATAGAGAAAAAATATTTGATAGTATAGAAGAAATATCAAATGATATATTATTAAAATATCAGTATAACGAAGAAGACACTTTATTTATAAGAATGAAGGTTCTAACTGATGGTAAAAAGGAATTAATTGGTGATAATATTTTAGTATCAGATTCCTTAAATACCACTATTTATATTACCTTAAGAACTACATATTATAATAATGATGCATTTAATTGGTGTGCTAGTAAGTTAGAAAATTTAAATTATGAGGAAGTATTAAAAAAACATATATTAGATTACTCTAATTTATTTAAAAAACAAGTTTTTAAAACTAATGATGAAAAAATAAATTATTTATACAATTTTTCTAGATATTTAATGATCTCCTCAAGCAGAGAATTTAGTCAACCTGCAAATTTACAAGGAATATGGTGTCAGGATGTATTTCCTGTATGGGATAGTAAATTTACGTTAAATATAAACTTAGAAATGAATTATTGGAACGTTTTTAGAGCTAATCTAATATCATGTGCTAAACCATATTTTTCCCTTCTTAAAAGAATACATAAAAAGGGTTTAAATTTAGCTAAAGAAATGTTTGGTGTAGAAGGATTTGTTGCGTTTCATAATAGTGATATTTACGGAGATTGTGCTCCACAGGATAAATATATGCCGGCTACCTTTTGGCCTCTTGGTGGAGCTTGGTTATCACTTATGATATATGAATATTATTTATATACAAACGATATTGAATTCTTAAAAGAATATGAAAACATTTTAAATGATTCAGCATTATTTTTTAAGAATATTTTAATAGAAAATGAAAAAAAAGAATTAGTAGTTGTGCCTTCATTATCACCTGAAAATAGCTATTTATATAACAATGAGAAATATAATCTATCAAATGGTTGTACTATGGACTCTGAAATTTTGAGAGATTTGTTTAATGTTACAATTAGTGTTAATAATATATTAAATATAAAAGAGGAAGAGACAAAGGAATATATAAAAATAGTTCAAAAACTACCTAAAATAAAGATTGCTTCTAATGGAACTATAATGGAATGGATGAATGAATATAAAGAGGTAGATAAGGGACATAGACACATTTCTCATTTATATGCTTTATATCCATCAAATCAAATAAATGATAAGACAAAGGAATTAAAGGAAGCAGCTAATAAAACATTAAATACTAGATTAAAAAATGGTAGTGGTCATACCGGATGGTCTAAGGCTTGGATAACTTGTATGTATACAAGATTAGCTAACGGGAATAAGGCTTATAAAAACCTAAAAGAATTTATTAAAAAATCAACAAGCAAAGTTGGACTTGACCTACATCCTCCATTTCAAATTGATGGTAACTTTGGTATAGCTAGTGCTATAAGTGAAATGCTTGTTAGAGATGATAATATGGTTATAAGCTTATTACCATCTATACCTAAAAAAGGGCTTGAAAATGGTAAATATTATGGATTATTATTGAAAGGAAATATAGTTTTAAATATGGAATGGAATAATAATAAAGTGACATATATAGAATTAATTAATAATAGTAATGATTGTAAAAAAATAATTATTAACTTTAATAACATTATAAAAGAAGTATTATTAGAAAAATCAATGATTATAAATATTTAGTTATTTAATTATTTTTAAACTTTGGACTATCTACTTGACAAAACCCAGTTCAATTTTGTGAGTAAGGCTTGTTTTCTATTTTGTTCTGAAAGATATAAAAAAAAGCATTTATAATATTTGTGTATTTGTGTAATTAATTATAATTTTATGAAAATATTAAAGCTAATAATGAAATCTCTAGATAATAGAAAATATACTAGAGATTTTTTTCTTTGTAAGAGTTTAATTATTTGCTTTAAACCTTTAATGTGATATAATTAGATAGATTTTTTATGGCAAGGAGGTAAAAATATGATAGAAGTTAAAGATTTATCTTTTTCCTATAACCAGAAGGAAGAAGCACTAAATAATGTATCATTTGTGATTAATGATCATGAATGGGTTTCTATTATTGGCCACAATGGTAGTGGTAAATCTACTATTGCAAAACTATTAATTGGCATTCTTGCTGCAAATAAAGGATCAATTTATTATGATGGTGAAGAATTGACAGAGGATACTGTTGATATGGTTCGCAAAAAGGTTGGAATTGTATTTCAAAACCCAGATAATCAATTTGTGGGATTTAATGTCAAATATGATATTGCCTTTGGACTTGAAAATCATCAGGTACCAAGAGAAGAAATGATTTCTTTAATTGATGAATATACTAAAAAGGTTGATATGAATGAATATTTAGAGCGTGAGCCTCAAACTTTATCTGGTGGACAAAAACAAAGAGTTGCGATCGCGGGAATTTTAGCAATGAACTGTGATGTTGTTATTTTAGATGAGGCAACATCTATGCTTGATCCAGAAGGAACAGTAGAAATTATTAAATTAATTAAAGAACTTCACACTAAATATAATAAAACTGTTATTACAATAACACATGATCTTAATTTAGCCCAAGCATCAAATCGTGTTATTGTTATGCGTAAGGGAGAAAAAATAGCTGAAGGGCTACCTGAAGATATCTTTAAGCAAAGAGATATTTTGAAAAGCTCTAATTTGGATATGCCTTTTTCTTTGCGTGCATTTGATATTGCCGCAAATGATGAGGTATTATCACATGATGAAAGGTTATTAAATGCGTTATGGGAATATCATTTAAAGAAGTAAGTCATCTTTATCCAGGGCTAAAGAAAAAACAATTTACTGTTGCGCTTGATGCTATTAATTTAGATATTGCTGCAGAGGGTGAATTTGTAGCAATATGTGGTAAAACAGGTAGTGGTAAATCAACATTAATTCAGCATATGAATGCACTATTATTACCAACTAGTGGTAATGTTATTGTATTTGATAAGGTTATTACGCCTAAGAAAAAAAAGAATCCAAGATTAAAGGAAATAAGAAAAAGAGTTGGATTTGTTTTTCAGTTTCCAGAATATCAATTGTTTGAAGAAACAGTTTTAAAGGATATTATGTTTGCTCCAAGGAATTTTGGATATAGTATAGAGGATGCTAAAAACAAGGCAATTGAAATTGCTAAATTATTAAAAATAGAGCATTTATTGGATAAGTCACCATTTAATTTAAGTGGTGGACAAATGCGTAAATGTGCTATAGCTGGTATTTTATCTTATGATCCAGATATTATTTTACTAGATGAGCCTACTAGGGGTCTTGATCCTAAGGCTCAAGAAGAAATAATGGAATTATTTTATGATATTCATAAAAAAACAAATAAAACAATTATTTTAATATCCCATGATATGAATTTGGTTTATCGTTATGCTTCTAGAGTTATTGTTATGAATGATTCTAAGGTAGCATACGATGGAGATAAGGTTAGCTTATTTAAAGGTAATATATATAGTCAAAATCATTTAATTAAGCCTGATGTTTTAGATTTAATTGATTATCTAAATGAAAAAATGGGATATGAGCTTGATTATAATACATTTACGCTTGATGAACTAATGAAAAAGGTGGTGAAGTTACATGAATAACATCGCCTTTGGACAATATGTTCCGGGAAATAGTTGGATTTATAGGCTTGATCCTAGGACTAAGATTATATTAACTATATTATTGATTGTTGTTTTATTTTTGATTCCTAATTTGCTTACTATGGCAATTGCGATGGGAGTATTTTTAGCTATTTTTTTGTCAACAAGAATTTCAATAATAAAGGTTATTAGGGGCTTAAAGCCTGTATTATTCTTATTGCTGTTTACAATATTTTTACAAATTTTATATACAAAGGATACTGGAGATAATCCAATTGCCTTATATACATTTAATATGCAGTTTGGACTATATCATTTGCTAATAATTATTGGTATTATATTATTTTATTTTTTCACTAAAAAATATATTCCATTAAAGATTATATATTTATTGATTGCTGTAGCTTCGTCATTTTCAGTAATGTGGCTTTTAAGATTTGATAATCTAGTTTGGTCAGATTTTCAATTTGAAATATATAAATCAGGTATAGAAAAGGCAGCATTCATTTTCTTACGTATTGTAATTATGATTGGTATTACTTCACTTTTAACATTATCAACGATGTCTACTGATATTAATAATGGACTAGAAGCAGTATTAGCTCCACTTAAGATAATTAAGGTCCCTGTTGGTGTTTTTGCAATGCTAATCTCTTTAACATTAAGATTTATTCCAACATTATTAGAAGAAAGCAAAAAAATCATGAATGCTCAAGCGTCACGTGGAGTTGATTTTCAAGAGGGTAGCCTAAAGGATAAGGTTAATCAAATTATTTCTTTGTTAATACCTATGTTTGTTATTTCATTTAAGCGTGCTGAGGATTTATCTAATGCGATGGAAGCAAGAGGTTATATTATTGGTGCGAAGCGTACAAAGCTTGATGAGCTAAAGCTAAGATGGAGAGATTATTTATCATATGCTATAAGCTTCATTTTATTAGGACTTGTAATTTGGAGTAGATTCTATGTATAGATATAAATGTATTGTTTCATATGATGGAACAAAATATATGGGCTTTCAGATTCAGGATGAATTACCAACAATAGAATTAAAACTTAAAGAAGCAATGTATAAAATGCTTAAAGAGGATATAAAAATATATCCTTCTGGTAGAACTGATCGTTATGTTCATGCAAAAGGACAGGTATTTCATTTTGATATTGATAAGAATATTCCAGTAAATGGAATTAATGCTTTTTTACCTAATGATATATATATTGTAGATGTTACTATGGTAGATGAAGAATTTCATGCTAGATTTTCTGCAAAAGCTAAGGAATATAGATATTATATAAATCAAGGAGAATATAATCCATTATTAGTAAATTATGCTCCAAATATTAAAGGATTAGACATTAATAAGATGGAAGAGGCCTTAAAATTATTAGAAGGAACCCATAATTTTAAAGGCTTTGCTTCAGCACAAATTGATCCAAGAAAGGACACAGTAAAGACAATTTTTGAAATAAAATTGAATGTAAGAGGAGTTTTTTTGGAATTTGTTTTTATAGGTAGTGGCTTTTTAAAATATCAAATTAGAAGAATGATGGGTTTAATTATTGAAATTGGAAGAGGAAAGGAATCTAAAACAAAAATCACTGAGGTATTAGATAAATGTGATCCTTCTATATCTCATAAGGTTGCCCCTGGGTGTGGTTTATATTTGTATAAGGTTTATTATGAGAGTATGTAATGTACTCTCTTTTTGTTTGTTTGACATATTATTTTAATATTGGTAAAATATTCATAGATTAAAACTATTAAAAGAGGTTCTATATGATTGGAAATTATAAAATTATTGCATTATGTACCTGTCGTATTCAGGATAATGAAAGTCACAATTTTATAGAAAAGTTAAATGAAAAGCTTGTTAAAATAGGCTGCAGACTTTTTATTTTTAATTCCTGCTGGGTTACAACTGAAGGATATGAAAAGAAAGATCCACAGCTTAAAATATTTGATTTGATTGATGCTAAATATATTGATGCGGTGATTATTCAGGCAGATAGATTTTTTAATAAGAATGTTTGTAAAAATATTGTAGATAAATCATTAGAGGTTGGTATTCCAGTTATTTCCTTAGGACTAGAATTTAAAAATTGTCTTAATATTATATATAATCATCAAAAAGGTTTTTATGATATCATTAATCATCTTATAATTGACCATAATATTAGGGATTTTCATATGATTGCTGGTTTGGAAAATGATAAATATTCTATTGAAAGAATTGAAGTATTCAAAAAGACATTAAAAGAAAATAATATTAAAGTAAATGATAATATGATTAGCTATGGTAATTATTGGCCTGAACCAACAAAGAAAATTGTATTAGAAATGATTAAAGAAAATAGATTGCCAAGGGCTTTTGTATGTGCTAATGATAAAATGGCCATAGCGGTTATTGAAACGTTAAAAAATAATAAAATTAGAGTACCTGAAGATATAGTTGTTACAGGATTTGATTGTATTGATGAAATATATAGCTCAGAACCAACAATAACAAGTGCGTATATAAGCTCACAAAGAAGTGCGCAGGTTGTATTTGAAACAGTTAAGAATGCTTTAGAAAATAATAAAAAAGAAGGAAAAGTATCCTTAGATTCTAGTATGGTTATAAATGAATCTTGTGGATGTAAAGGTTCTGAAAAAATCGATCTTACTCCACACCTAAACGATCAAAGAAGTAGATTCTGTCAATATCAGGATGATGATATTTTATTTGCACAAATGAGTGCTAAAATGCAGGTTTGTAATGATTTTTGTGAAGCTGTTAATATTTTTAAAGGACATAAGTCGTTAAAAAACACAATTGTTTTACTAAAAGAGTCTATTCTTGATGGAAAGAATAATCCTCAAAAATTAGATAATAATATGCATTTTAAGGATATGTATTTGTTATATAATGGTGAAACAATTGAAAATAATAAAAAAGTTGAATTTGAATATTTAATTCCAAACCTTGATGAATATTTAGAAGATGGAAGAAGTCTTACTTTCTCTGCCTTACATTATTTAGATAATCCATTGGGATATGTGTGCTTTTATTTTAAGGAATTTTCGATTGCTAATTACTATCGAATTACACAAATTATTTCAATGCTAAATAATGGTATTGGTAGTATGATTAATCTTCGTCATAGTCAATATCTTGTATCTGAGATTGAAAATCTCTATAAAAGGGATGCGCTGACAGGATTATATAATAGAAGGGCATTCTTAGAAGAATATAATGAATTATTAAATAAATATGACGGAATATTAACTGTCATTATGAGTGATTTGGATGGATTAAAGCATATTAATGATACTTATGGACATGAAGAAGGAGATATAGCTATTTTTAAGGCCGCAAAGGCATTAGAACATTCTTTGCCAGAAAATACATTGTTTACTCGTTATGGTGGAGATGAAATGCTTGCAGTATATCCTGGTAAGCTTGATGATAGCAGGATTTTTGAATTAGTTAATGAATTTTTAGATGATTATAATTCAAATGTTTGTAAGCCTTATAATGTATCTACGAGTATAGGTGTGTATTATATTGAATCAGATAGTAAGCCTGGTCTTGAGGAGCTTATTAAATATGCTGATATAGAAATGTATAAGAGTAAAATAAAAAAGAAAAATAATAGATGCTGATATAAATCAGCTTATATTGTTGTTATTAATTTGAAAGTGGTAAATATGGAAAGACATCAAATAATTGAAAGAAGTATAATCACTACATATAGAGGCAAAATATGGAGTAAATTCATTAAGGCCTTAAAGGAATATCAGCTATTAAAGGAAAATGATGTTGTCTGTGTATGTATTTCTGGGGGAAAGGATTCTATGCTTATGGCTAAGCTTTTCCAGGAATTAAAGAAGCATTCTGATTTTCCTTTTGAGGTTAAGTATTTAGTAATGAATCCTGGATATAATGAAGTGAATTTAAACAAAATAAAAGAAAATATAGAGTTAATGAAGGTTCCAGCAGAAATAGTCGATACTGATATTTTTGAAATAGCAGATATGCAAAAAAAGAGCCCTTGCTATTTATGTGCAAAAATGAGAAGAGGAGCTTTATATAAAATAGCTAAGAGTATGGGATGTAATAAGATAGCATTAGGACATCATTATGATGATGTAATTGAAACAACATTGATGAATATGCTAAATGTTGGTTCATTTCAAACTATGCTTCCTAAGCTTCATAGTCAAAATTATGAAGGAATGGAGCTTATTAGACCTTTATATTTAGTTAGAGAAAAAGATATAGTAGCTTGGAAAAATTATAATAAGCTAGAATTTATTGCTTGTGCATGTAAGCTAACTGAGGGTGTAGCAAGAAATGATTTAAGCTCAATGCGTGCTAAAACAAAGGATTTAATAAAAGAACTAATGAGCTATAATAAGTTTGTTGAAAAAAACATTTTCGCTAGTACAACAAATGTATATATTGATAAAATCCTAGGATATAAAAAGGGTGATAAAAATATATCATTTTTAGATACCTATGATGAAAAGAAGGAAGATGAATAAAATGATTTCCACAAACGGAAGATACGCACTTCGTGCAATGGTAGATATTGCAACACATTCACAAAATGGAGAATATATACCAATTAAAGATATTTCAAAAAGAGAAAATATTTCAATTAAATATTTAGAGCAGGTTATTGCTTTACTTGTTAGAGCGGGTTTTTTACAATCATTAAGAGGAAATAATGGTGGTTATAGGTTAATGAAAAAACCATCAGAATATACTGCGGGTGATATTATTAAAGCAACAGAAGGAACTTTAGCTCCTATTCAATGCTTAGCTTGTGAAAAAAATGAATGTGATAGGTATGATTCTTGTTCAACTATCAAATTTTGGGAAGGTTATTATGATGTAATTAATAATTATGTCAATAGTGTAACTTTACAAGATCTTGTTGATAAGAATTTAGAAAAAGCAATAAATTATTCAATTTAGATTAATGTTAAAAATAGAATTAAATAATTATGAGAATAGTGGTAAAGGACCTGTTCGGTGGTTACCAAAAGAAGAAATGTGGAATTCCAAGTATATACCATCAATTGACGAATTAAAAGTTTTAACTTCAAAATTAAAAGTAGAAATTTAAAGATTGATTTCAAATAAAAGACTAGTTAAACCAATAGTGCAATCAAAGCAAATATTATAAAAAAAGTGAAAAAGAGTGAAATAAATGATAATTGGATTAGCAGCTTACAAATTTAAAAATTATGATATTGAATTTAATATTAGTCAAATAGAAAAAGCAATAGAACAATGTTATAATGTTGATTTATTATGCTTTGGCGAAGCATTCTTACAAGGATTTGATGGTTTTAATTGGAATTATGAGAATGATAAAAATATAGCTATTTCTAAAAACTCAAATATTATGAAAAGATTAGAACAAATGTCCAAAGATTGCAATATAGATTTAGCATTTGGATATTTAGAAATAGATGGTGAAGACTTATATTCTTCATATGCTATTATTATTAATGGTAAATTAGCATACAACTACCGAAGAATAACTGTAGGTTGGAAAGAATATTGGTTAACTGATCATCATTATAAAGAAGGAAATGAAGTATTAACATTTAATTATAAAGGTCACAACATTACAATTGCTTTATGTGGTGATATGTGGGATTGTCCAGAAAAATTTAAATCAAATGATATATTAATTTGGCCAGTGTATGTTAACTTTACAATAGAAGAATGGAAATATGAAGAAATAGAATATGCAAAACAAGCTTTAATAGCTAGTAATAATACTTTAATGATAAATTCATTAAGTGACGAACCTAAATCATATGGTGGTGCCTTCTATTTTAAGAATGGTAAAATAGACAATAAAGCCACATACAATATAGAGCAAATCTTAAAGATATTTATTGAAAAATGACATAATACAATATACATAGTACTAGTAAATAGTAAGTGGAATATTATACTAGAAATATATGAAAAATAAAAAAGCACATAATATTGTATTAACATTATCGATTTCTTTAATCGTTTGTATTATTGGGCTAATTGTTTTTGGATATATAATGAAATATGAAGAAGTTTCATTTGACAGTATTTTATTAGATATATTATTAATTCTATGGATTGGAATTTATTTGATTTCATTTTATACATGTTGAAGACTTATAGTGGACTAAGAAGCAAATTATAATGGAATTGTTTCACATATAATATATTCTTAAAGAGGAAATAAATTTGATATTATTTGGGTAATTCCATTATTTTTTTCACCCATCGTACGTTGACAATTACATTATTAGAATCAATATATGATGCTTTAATAATTGATAATTTACTTCCTCTAACAAGTGTTTCTTTTGAACTACAAATTAGACAAATTACATCAACATCTTTTTGTTCTATATAATTCTATGGTAAGATAACGAGTGTTAGGATTAAAGTTGTAATAAGACTTATCTGCATCAATTTTTTAGATTTAATATTTAATTTTTTTGAAATTTCATAATCTAATATATAAAAAACACCTTATATTGATTCTTTGGTATCTTGACAATTCCATTTTATCAATTTTAAGGTGTTTTTTAAAATAATTGGCTATTTTCAATAAGAATATTTGGTCATTGCCTATAAACACCATAATTATATTCCCAATATGCCTCAGCAAGAACAATTGGCATAGAAAGCATAGTTTTTCTTATTATAATATCTTTGATTATAATCTTATTTCCTAATACTATTCATAGATATCACCCTCATCTTGAGGACATTATATGTGTTTGAAGGATATTATTAATGCCATTTACCAATTTTTTTATTGAAAATAGCCAAATAATTTACAAAATCTATTAATTATAGTTAGTTAATCCACTATCGATAATTTAATATACTAAGCATTTTTATTACTCTTATATTGTCATTAATATTTTTAATTATAGTGATATTTAAATAGTTTTTTTTGACAAATTCTTTTTGTGAAAGTTTTAAGTTATGTAAATGAAGTGTGTTTTAAATGAAAGAGGATTGATTATCTAATATTTATTGATTTTATATAAGTGAAAGTCACTTAAAAGAAAATATAAGGTTTTCTTTGACGTTAAAATATTTAAAAAATTTATTGAAAATCGATAAAAAGATATTGAAAAATCTAAAAAAATTAGTATAATTATCATTGTCTTTTAAAATATTTCTTTAAAAAGGAGAATGTATAATATTAAGTACAATTTGATTATACTAGGTAAAAAGTGATGAGAAAAAAAGTAAGTATAATATTTTTTTTGTTGATTGGTCTTTTTTTATTTGCGATTTGTGGTATTCCATGTGAAGCAAGTGAAATAGATAATGGTTTTAATTATGAAGATTATCAGAAAGATGAAAAAACAAAAGAAATGAAGTCAAAAAGAAATATAATATTAACCGAAAATGTAGATTTTAATGATGAAAATGAAACATTTCAATTTTGTAATGAGTTTATGAATATAGTAAATGAGAATTTGAATTATTATGATACGTCTATCGAGAAAGAATTGAATAAAAAAATTGATTTTTATGAAAATGCTTTAAAAAAATTTGAATTGAATGAAAAAAACATTGAAGAATATCAAGAATTGGTTGCCAAATTAGATAATTATCAAGAGATACTTAATAATTATAATAATATATTATATGCTACTAGCAATAATATATTATATGCTACTAGCCATGGTATAATATTATGATAAAGAAAAAGAGTATATTTTGTTGTGTTTTAACTTTTATATTTATTTTGTCCTCTTGTACTATATATGAGGAAAAAGATTATTACAAATTGCTGATTAAAGATAATAATATTGATAATTTATTGTATGAAGACTTAGAGTATTTTTATCATTATGCATCAGGATTTGAAGATAAAGTAGGATTGAACTATTATTTTTTCTCATTTGCTAATTATGCAGAAGATTTTATTAGTCAATTTGAAAATTCTGAGAATTCATTTTCTAACGTAAAATCAATTGATTTTGAGAATGAATTAATGAATAAAATCGAGATGCATATAAATGATAAATATTATGAAATTCCTTTAGAATACAGGGTTGATTTTACAAAAACATATATATATTCTGAGTTTCCAATGATATATTATATTGATACAAATGAATTAATCATTTTTGAGTTTATTTGTATTAGATAGTTTAATTTATTTGTATTTAGTATTATAATAAAAGAGATTAAAAGGAAGGGATTATAGAAATGAATAATAAATTTATTTACTTGATAAGAATATCTTTACTTTTTATTGCTTTGTGTGGAATTATTATATGTGCTTTTTGGTATCCAATGGTAACAAAACTAGTAGATATTAGTTCAGACATGATTTCTATTAATTATAGTATAAAAAAAGTATTAGCTTGTATATCATATTATTTGTGTTCGATTCCATGTTTTCTTATTATTTATATTTTTTGGCAAATTTCAAGAAATATGAAAGAAGACAAATTATTTTCACTCAAGACTTATAGGCTAATGAAATTAAGTTCTAACATTTTAATTATTGATTTAATTATTTTTACAATTTTCTCCATTGTGTTCTCAATAATTACTTTTAATTTTATTAATTTATTAAATCTGTTTTTTGTGATTATAGGCTTTATCCTTGTAATAATGATGGAAGTTTCTTCATATTATCTTTATAAAGCGTATGATTTACAACAAGAAGTGGATATGTATATATGATTATTGTAAATATAGATGTAATGCTTGCAAAGAAAAAAATGAGTGTTTCTGATTTAACTGATTGTTTAGGACTAACAATGGCTAATGTATCATTATTAAAGAATGGAAAACTCAAAGGTATTAAGTTTGAAACTTTGGATAAATTATGCGAAATTTTTGACTGTCAGCCAGCAGATTTATTGGAATATAAGCCTAATAAGAAAACAATATAATCCTATCACCTTATATTATAAAAAACAAAAATAGAATAAAAATTTAAAATGATGTTCAATAAAACCATTGTGGATAATATGAACATCATTTTTTAATGAATATTATTTATTTTCTTATTGACATACTAGGAAAACATTGTATTATACACTTAACCCAGTGATTTACTAAGAAAAGGGGATATATTTGTTGCTGGAGTTGGAACTGGAGGTACAATTTCAGGAGTAGGTGAATATCTTAAGAGTAAAAATCCAAATATTAAAATTGTAGCAGTTGAACCAGCATCATCTCCTGTATTATCGAAGGTTATACCTTGTGCAGCAATTAAGGCAGCAACTAAGCTTGCCTTAAGAAGTGAAAATAAAGGAAAAACAATAGTTGTTCTTTTACCTGATACTGGTGATAGGTATTTATCAACCCCGTTGTTCAATTAAGCACCTCCTTTTAACTAAAAATAGTTATGGAGTGGAACTAAATATAATGAATAAGCTCACGAAAGTGGGCTTTTTTCACGTTTTAGGGAAAAGAATTATAGGAGTGGTAGTGTGAAATTAGGTAGTGCGTATAGTATTTATACCACTCCTATTTAGTACTAAAAAATTAGTACTATTTGTATTTGTAAGTGATATGGGAAGATATAGTACCAAATATTAAAGGAAGGATTATGTATGAATATTAAAGTAGTTGCATATGCAAGATATTCAACGCATCATCAGTTGGAGTCCACAATTGAGACTCAATATGATGCTATTGAGAAATACTCTGCTGAGAATGGATTCAAGATAGTTCGCAAGTTTGCCGATAGAGGAATATCAGGAACGGAAGTTGAAAGCAGAGATGGATTTATGGCTATGATGGACTATATCACTAATAATAAGATATACGCCGTAATAGTTTACACTCGTGATAGGTTTTCGAGATCAATTAAAGACTTTGTGCATTATCTAAATATGTTAGAAAGCTTAGATTGCCAATTGTTATGCGTTAATGGGGGAAACAGTCAAACCGCATCAGGAAGGCTATCTGAGTGGGTTAATATTAGCATCGCAGATTATTATGTTAAAAACTTATCTAGAGAAGTAATAAGAGGTATGAGGTATAATGCAGAGAATGCATTAGTTAATGGTAAACCAGCTTTGGGTTATGATAAAGGACCAGATGGCAGATATGTTATCAATGAAATGGAAGCAAAGGCAGTTAAGAAGATTTTCGAATTAACATATGAAGGGAAGTCTAGAAGATATGTTTCTAAGTATCTTCACGATAATGACTATAGAAATAAGAATGGAGAATTGATTCAAGGACCATTTAAAAGAATTCTCATTAATCGAAGATATATTGGAGAGTATTCATATCATATCACTGCTAATGGATTAGATGAGAATATCGTGATACCAAATGCCATTCCAAGAATCATTGATGATGAGGTATTTGAAGCGGTTCAGAAAATTGTGGAAGAACAAGCTACTCATCTAGATAATATGCCTAAGACATTGTTATACGGCAAAGTCATCGATGGGTATTGTGGTTATAAGTTCAAGGCTAATACTACAGGATATGATAGTGATGGAGAAAGAAAAGATTTCCTATATAGACCTGATACGGATAGAATAGGAGTCAAGAGAGCAAAGGATATATCAGGAAATGTTTTAGAGTCATTTACAATATGTCTAGTAGAGGAAACCTTATTATCGCTTAATTCTTTAAAGATTATTAATGAACTTGTAAATAAATCCTTCAGCAGACAAAAGAAGAAATTAGAACAGCTTATGATTAATAAGATTGCTTCAAAGGATGATGTATTAGTGAGATATAATAATTGTTTAAAGGAATTATTAATTGCAACATCAGAAGAGAATAAGAGATTATTAAATGAGATTAATGATTTGAGTCTTCAAATAAAGAAAATAGATGAAGAACTAAATGATTTAAGTTCGAAGATTTCTGAATCACCTAATTTAAAGTATACAATTGTGTTTGGTAAGGTTCGAAATATGTCTGCTGTTATGACAAAAGGTAATCCTGCTGGAAGAAAGCAAATAATAAGAAGAATCATAAAGAGAATAATTCTATATGATGATTTTGTAAGGTTTGAAATAGATTTGAATGCTTATATTGGAAGGTATGATGTTAAACAAACTGATTCTAACGTTGCTTGGTTTGATATATTAAGAAGAGACATCATTCAGTTTGTAAATCAGACAGTTCCATATACGATTTCAATTAATGAATTGAATTTAGCATTAAAGGAGGAATAATGGGATATACAGTTTCTAGTAAGGCAGTTTATATGGGACAACTATCAGAAAGAATTGCCAAAGAATTAAATGTTTCACAATTAAGGGTTAAGCAAATTCTAGATAAAGAATTTGAATTGATGAAAGAAATATTACTTAAGGGACAAAATGTAGCAATAAAGAATTTCATACAGATTAAACCTGTGATTAAGAATGCAAAGACATATTATAAGAGTGATAATCATACTACGTATGTAAAACCGGATGAAGCCACGGTAAAGATTGAGGTTCCTGAGTATTTATGGTTAAAATTAGAAATAAGTGATGAGTTTTCAAATAAGCTAAAAGGAAATCCCATTCCTGATATGGCTTATGAAACAATTGCATCAATTAAAAGAAAAAATAAGTGTAAATAAGTATAAAATAGTATAAAAATTGGCTAGGTTAATTGCCTAGCCTTTTCGTTTTGGAGGATAAATGAGTTTAGTAGTAGGAATTAAATACAATGATGTTATCTATATTGGTGCTGACAGTTGTGTTGTTAGCGGTGGAAATAGATATATTCTAGATAGCGAGAGTAATTTTAAAATACATCGTTTTGAAAATGGATTGATTATTGGAAGTACAGGATATTTCCGTGATATTGGAATTGTAAAGACAATGTCATTCGATTTTGAAGGTGAATTGAATTATCAGTATATTGTTAGATATCTTGTTCCCAAGATTATAGAAGAATTAGAATCTTTTGGATATATTAAGAGAGATGGTGGTTATTTTGACACAATGAATTCTAAGTTTCTTGTTGCATACAAGAATTCACTATTCTTTATTGGCACAGATGGTGCTGTTAAAGAAATTAATGATTATGTTGCTATTGGTTCTGGAGAATCAGAAGCCTATGGTAGTTTGTTAACAAATAGAGATGATATTCCAGAAAACAGAATATTAGAAGCTATAAAATCAGCTTCTATGCACGATAATAGTGTTTCATTACCAGTAGTAATTATGAGTACATCAAATGATGATTATAAAATATTAAAGTAAAGAAAGGATATAGTTTAGAACTGCGGTTAGATTTTGGTCTAACCGCTTTTTTCATTTATGGTGAAAAATATGAGAATTGATTTAAAGGAAGATTTAAGAAGTAAAATATATAACAATTGTTATAATCTCTTGGCAGATTCATATTCAAGAGTTAGTGAGTCTAGTTTAAGAAAGAATTTAGATTTATGGGCAAAGAATAAGAAGGGATTATATGATATTTTATCTACTAGTCCTTATTGGAATGAAGAGGAGCTTTGTCTTGTTGTTAAGACAAGGATTTATAGAAAACTTAATTATAATTTATTCATTCAAATGATGAATAATCTTATGGAGAATCACCAGGTTCAAAATGATGTATGGAAGAAGGGTATTGCAGAAGGATGTTTGCTAATCTCAAATTGTATTAGAAGAAAGGAATTTGATGGATTTGTAAAGCAGGAGGAATTAGATGCTATTAGAAGCAATTTTACAGCTTATTATTCCAGTGAACTAACAAATGATGAGATTTTAGCTCAACTTGCTGATAAGAAGTATCACGGTTCATACAGAAGTTCAAATGGTATTGCACACGCATTAATTATTAAGTATAAAGTGCGTTCAGGTCAAAAGTGGTGCAAAATCCTTAATAAGATTATGGAAGGTGAAGGATTAAATGTAGGTAAGACTGATTTATACAACTGTAAAAATTATGAAGAGGTTAAAGGTGTAAGAGATTATGTTAATAAGAATGCAACAGATTGGTATATTGATTATTATTACAATTATAATCAGTTCTTTGCACTTATGTCAGACATTTTAACACCTACAGAGTACGATGAAACATTATACATTTCATTAAATCCTATTGATTATCTAACACAAAGCCACGGTGATAATTGGGGTTCTTGTCATTCATTAAGAAATAGAGGCTGTTATCACGCAGCTACCTTGACAATGTTAACCGATACATCAACATTAATTGCTTATACACTTCCTAAAGAATATGACTATGATTTTTCACTTAAGGATAAGAAGACTAGACAGTCATTATTTATTGGTGATAACAAGAATTCTATATTCCAAAACTCATTCTATCCATCTAAGGAGATGAATGAATCTAGAACAGTAAGAGAAATCTTAGAGGAAATCCTTGCTAATTACAATGGTCTACCTAATAGTTGGGTTAAGGTAAATAATTGTGAAGATATTGATAGCTCAGATTATTTAGGATATTGCGATTGGAATTGTGGACAGGAGTTTGCTTGTGTTCATTTAAAGGAATCAGAAAGAGGATATGGAATTACAATTGGTCATAATGCTTATAGTGTTGATAGTTCATCAGAATATGTATACAACAATGATACTTTAGAAAGTGATCCATCAGAGTGTCATCATTGCAGTTCAACATCAGATTTAACTTATATTGAGTATTATGACAGATATGTTTGCGATAGTTGCTTAGAAGAATATTATTCTTGGTGTGAAGATATTCAAGAGTATAGATTATGTGAAGACTGTTATTATTTAGTGGATAAAGGGTATAGTGTATCAGAAGATGCAGACCATTATTGGTGTGAGGAAACTGAAGATTATTATTCTGATGCAGCTTATGTTGAAGGATATGGATATGTAAATAGAAATGATATTGAAGATTCATCAAAGTTCTATAAAGGTGATGATGGTTATTGGTATAGAGTATGTGATAGAGAAGAAACATTTGAAGGGGTTGAAATAAATGCTTAAGGATTTTATCAATATATGTAGAATGACACAGGAAGAGCTATTGAAGGTTCTTCCTGTTGTTATAGGTAAATACTATCAAACTGTAGATGCTACAAATGATTATATCTATGCTGTTGGAAGTATTCCTGTTATGTTAGTGGCTCATCTTGATACTGTTCGTAGAAATCCGCCTTCTAATATATGGTTATCATTGGATAAGGATAGAATTATGGCAGATGAAGGGATAGGTGGTGATGATAGATGCGGAGTATTTTCTATACTTCAGATTATAAAAGCTGGATATAAACCGTATATCTTATTTGCCACCGATGAAGAGGTTGGTGGTGTCGGAACAACTAGATTCTGCTCTACATATGATTCAATACCTGTTAATTGCTTTATTGAACTTGATAGAAAAGGTTCAAGTGACTGTGTAAGATACGATGACGAGAGCGATGAACTTACAGATGTGTTTAGCAAGTACGGTTTTAAAGAAGCAATTGGTAGCTTTACTGATATTTGCATCCTCAGTGAATCATATGACATAAGTGGGGTCAATTTAAGCGTTGGTTATTATCATCAGCATACAACATCTGAATATGTGGTTATATCAGAAATGAATAATACCATAACAAAAGTTATGGAGTTTTTAAAAGATAAGAGTAATTATGACCACAAGTATATATTCAAGAAGGAAATATATAATCCATATGGAATATATGGATGTTATGGATACTATCCAAGCAAGAAATTTCCTTGTTCTTGTGATATTTGCGGTGGGAAGATAGATTTATTTAAAACAATTGAAACACCTGATGGATCAATGTGTGAAGAGTGTTATGCAACGTATGAATCTCAATATAGAAGATGCAAATTATGTGGTGAATTAACTTATGCAGATGATTCTGTATGTGAGTGGTGTGGATGTGAGGAAGGAGTTGATGATCTTGTTTGATAATCAGAAGTATATAACGCAAGGCATTAAATCAACAATCCCTGATGGTATGATTGCGATTCTATTTGGATTGATTGATAGGTTGAAAACTAAAATGGAATTAGATTATTTACAGGTATTTAATATTTCATCAAAACTAGAAGATGGTTTGTGTAAATATGTAATTATGCACTCTCAGGAAATACCAAAATACAATGAAGTATTTGAAGTTGTGGCTTTAGATGATGCTGTAATTGATGATTGTAAGGTATTTGTGATAGATGATATTACACATTCAACAATGCTTTTAGCCGAAGAATATTAAGAAAGGAGCAATAAAATGAAGAATTATCCAGTGGCTAATACAAATAAAAACCATATAAAACATAGGAATAAGCCAAAATCATCTAGGATGCCTGTTGTGCAACCCAATAGTATGTTTACATCTGGAACACCAAATGGTATTTTTACAACTGGTCAAACCGGAAATAGAAATTTTATGGGTAAGGTTGTTCGTAAGGTATATATGCGAAATGCAAATGGAGAAGTAATGATTATGACTGATTCCAACGATTTCATCAATGTATCAAAAGGAATGTGTGCTGAGATGAGAAATGGGAATCAGCGAAGAAATCGAAGATTTGGTAGATAGTTTTATCAAAAATGGACTAAACTGGTGAAATAATGCTAGTTAAAGTCCTTTTTTTATTCAAAGTATGCAAAATTATGCTATAATTGACATAATGGAGTCTATTTTATATATCATAATATATAATTGAATAGTCAAAAACATTTATGGAAGTAGAGGATTTTAATATGGCTGCTAAAAAAGAAAAAAAGCAAAAACCACTAGAGCAGGTATTGATGGAGTCTTGTAATAAGCTTCGTTCAAATATGAGTGGTATTAATTATATGTACTTTGTAATGGGACTTGTATTCTTAAAGTTTGCATCCCTAAAATTCGAAAAGAGAAGAGAAGAATTATTAAACAGTGAAGATGCATTCGCAGTTGATATTCCATCATTTTATACAGAGAAGAATGTATTCTATATACCAGAACACGCTAGATGGAGCCTTATTAAAGATAATGCTAAGAAAGATAAGATTACATTAGAAGTCGTTGAGAATGGCGAAAAAGTTAAAAAAGATTTTACTATTGGAATGCTTATTGATAATGCATTACAAGAATTTGAAAATATGAATGAGCAATTAAAAGGAGCTCTTCCTGTTGGTAATTATGCCAAATCAACATTACCAGCATCTAATTTTGCATCTCTAATTGGTGAAATTGATAAGATTCACGAAGATGAAGAAAATCCAATGAAGGATTTAATTGGTAAGACTTATCAGTATATGCTTAATGCCTTTGCTATTAAGACTGCTGATGAAAAAGGCGAATTCTATACGCCTGATACTATTGTAGATTTAATTACAACACTTATTGAACCATATTCTGGTAAAGTATATGATCCTTGTTGTGGTTCAGGAGGTATGTTTGTTCAATCATATAAATTTGTTGAATCTCATCAAGGAAATGTAAACCAAATATCAGTATATGGCCAAGAGTCTAATCCAGACACTTGGAAATTGGCAAAGATGAATCTAGGTATTAGAGGCATTCCGGCTAATTTAGGTAAGCAAAATGCAGATACATTTAGTAAAGACCAACATAAGAATGAGAAGTTTGATTATATTATTGCTAATCCACCATTTAATTTAAAGGATTGGCGTAGTGCTGACGAATTGAAAAATGACTATCGTTGGGCTGGATACGGATTACCGCCAGTTTCTAATGCTAACTATGCTTGGATTTTACATATGTTATCAAAGTTATCAGTTAATGGTGTAGCTGGATTCTTACTTGCTAATGGTGCATTAGGTGATACAGATACAACTGAAATAAGAAAGAACTTAATCAAGCAAACAAAAGCAAATGGTCAAGTTGAAAGCAAGATTGAGGCAATTATTGTTCTTCCAAGAGAAATGTTTTACTATACAGATATTTCAGTTACTTTGTGGATTATGAATAATAATAAGCACGCTAGAAAAGTGATACAAGATGGTAAAGAAGTAATGCTACGTGATAGAACAAATGAAGTTCTATTTATGGATTTAAGAAGAATGGGATTCAAATCTGCTGATGGTTACACTGAACTAGGTTATGATACAGATATGAAACTAGTTAAGGAAACACTAAATAAGTGGCAGTCTCCTGAATGGAAGACATTGTATAAAGATATTCCAGAATTCTGTCAAAGCTGTACACTAGATGAAATTAAGAATGGTATGACAGATAAGAAGCAAAAAGAGAATGGAACAAATATTAATGTTCCAGAAGAAGAATCGTTATGGTCATTGGTACCTTCTAAGTATATTGAGTTTATTGATCACGATTTAGATATTAATTTTGAAGTCGAAATGAAACGTATTCAAAATGAAATGAAAGAATTACTAAGAGAGGAAAAGGAATCTCAACAACAATTAGTAGATGCCTTCAAGGGTATTGGATATGGCATTGAATAGATATAAAATTGGTGAGTTACTCGAATTGGTGACAATAAAAAATAGCGATAATAAATATGGTGCTAATGATGCAATTGGAGTAAATATTGATAAAGTTATTTTGCCTATGAGAGGAAATATATCAAGCAAGGATTTTTCAAAGTTTAATTTGGTGCCTCCACATCATTTTGCGTACAACCCTAGAGGCAGCAGAAAATTAGGATTAGGTTTTAATGATACAAATGAAACATTTATTATTACTTTCAATGATAATGTATTTAAAGTGAAGGAATCGGCTTCTACCATTTTATTGGACAAATATTTATTTATGTATATGTCTAGAAAAGAATTTGATAGAAAAGCAGAGTATATATCTTGGGGAAGCTCTACTGAGGTATTTGATTGGAATGTCTTTTGTGAAGAGGATATTTATTTACCTCCATACCCTATTCAGGAAAAATATGTTGCTATTTATGAAGGATTGTTAGGTAATCTTCATTCATATGAAAAAGGATTAGACGATTTAAAATTAGTTTGTGATGGATATATTGAGAATTTACGTAAGCATAATGAAAAATGTGAAATTGGAAAACATATAAAGCTAGTTGACGAAAGAAATAAAGATAATGTATGTTCAAATGTTAAAAGTGTATCTATTTCAAAATACTTTAATGATGTTGGTGCTAAGGTAAATAAAAATGAATTAAGAAATTATAAAATTGTTAAGCCCAATCAAATATCTTATGTCCAAACTACCGGCAATGAGAAGTGTTTTGCTTTTGCAATTAATAACACAGAAGATGACATTTTAGTTACATCAGTTAATAATGTTTTTGAAACTGATGATGAGTTAGATCCATATTATTTAGGTTTATGGTTTAGAAGAAAAGAATTCGATAGATATGCGAGATTTATTTCCTGGGGTTCAGCACGAGAAACAGTATCTTGGGAAGACTTATGTGAAGTAAAAATACCAATACCAGACATTAAGGTTCAGAGACAAATTGTGGCTTGTTATAATTCTATGTATTCTAGAAAAGAATATATATCTAAATTAAAAGATATGATTTCTAATATTTGCCCTATTTTGATAAAGGGTTCTATTGAAGAAGCTCAAAGGAGTTGATTGTTATGTCAAAATCATATAGCTTTTCAGAATCAAGTTTTGAAAA
>JALEQD010000008.1 GCA_022768655.1 Anaeroplasma sp. | reverse complement strand
TGAAAGGTGAATTTAAATGATTTTAACTGATTTATTTAACTTAACAAAAGAATTATGGATTAGTCAAATATCTGGATTAATTGGTTTAATTGTAATAGGTATTTCATATTTATTTCCGAAAAAGAAGTTTTTAGCTATTGCAACTATTTCATTTGTATTTTTCATAATAGAGCAATTTTTTGCAAGAGTGTACTCTAATTTAATCGTATCATCGGTTTGTTTTCTTAGAAATCTTTTAATGACCATATTTATGTTTAAAAAGAATAAGGAATTACCAAAAAAAATATTGTTTTCTTTATTACTTATCATGTGGATAAGCGAAATAATTTATATGGCTATTTCAAAAACCTTTTTCGTCCTTGACAATTATTTGCCACCAGTAATAGTAACAATGTCAACATTTACACAAAATAGTAAAAATGAGTATATTGTAAAAATAGGTGTTACCTTACACGAAACAGGCTTTTTGATTTATTATTTGATTTATAAATTACCAATATCTATTTTCAGACAGGTTGTATTAGTTGTTTCTTCCTTAATAGGTATTATTATTTTCTACAAAAAAACAAAACAAAAGAATGAAGAAAAGAATAGTTGTGATAAAATAGCATCAATCGATAAATAAAATTTAAGCAAAATAATTAATATTTTTTAGATAATTATTTTGCTTTTTTCTTTAGTTATTTATCGTTTTTAATGCTATCTATGATATAATTTATATATGATTGTTCCATAAAAAAAAGTAGGTGTTAATTTTGAAAAAAAGAATAAAAATAGCTTATATTGGTGGAGGCTCAAAGCTTTGGGCAAGAGTCTTTATGAATGATTTAGCCTTAACAAAGGAATTAGAAGGTGAAATTGCTTTATATGATATTGATAAGGAAGCAGCTGTTAGAAATATGAAAATTGGCGAAATTATTAATAATCATCCCAATACTGTTTCTAAATGGGACTATAAAGTTTATGATGATGTTGAAACTGCCTTACCTGGTGCTACATTTGTTGTAATGTCAATTCTTCCTGGTACATTTGAAGAAATGAGAAGTGATGTTCATTTGCCTGAAGAATATGGTATTTATCAGTCTGTTGGTGATACCTGTGGACCTGGTGGTATTTTAAGAGCAATGAGAACAGTTCCAATTTATCAGGAATATGCAAAAAAAATAGAAGAATGCTCTCCTAATGCTTGGGTTATGAATTTTACAAATCCAATGTCTATTTGTGTTAAGACCTTATATGACACATTTCCTAAAATAAAGGCCTTTGGCTGTTGTCATGAGGTATTTCATGCCCAAGATTTTTTGTGTGTAGTCGCAAAAGAGGAATTAGGAATAGAACTACCAGATAGACATGAAATATATACTGACGCATCAGGAGTTAATCATTTTACTTGGATTACAGAAGCAAAATATAAAGATATTGATCTATTAAAGCTTTTACCTTCTTTTGAAAAGAAATTTTATGAAAGAGGATATTGCACAGAAATTGGTTTAAATTGGGATGCTTTTAAGAGCGATGTGTTCCAATGTGGTAATAAGGTTAAATGTGATTTATTTAATAGATATGGTGCACTTGGTGCTGCGGGAGATAGACATCTTGTAGAATTTTTAAATGGTGATTGGTATTTGAAAGATCCAGAGACTGTTAAGGATTGGCAATTTCATTTAACGACAGTTGATTATAGAATTAATAATATGAATCAAGAAATAGAAAAATCATATAAAATGATATCAAAAGAAATACCTGTTGAGGTAATAAAATCACAGGAAGAAGCAATTGATTTAATGAAGGCGATATTAGGCTTTGAGGTTAAGGTATCAAATGTTAATATGCCTAATATGGGTCAAATGCCTCAAATGCCATTAGGCTCTATTGTTGAAACTAATTGTGTTTTTACAAATGATTGTGTAAAGCCTGTTGTTGCAAATCTATTACCACAGGGAGTTAAGAATCTTGTGTATAGGTGTTTAGTTAATATTGATGATTGTTATGAGGGAATTAAAGAAAGAAATTTAAATAAGGTATTTAATTCATTTATGAATCAAGCATTATGCTCTAAATTATCTTTAGAGGATGGGAAAAATCTATTTAAGAAAATGATAATTAATACTAGAAAATATCTTGATAAATATTATGATATTGATGAATTTTTAACTAATTTCTAGATTATTAATTTATGATATTAATAACAAAGGTGATTAATCGATGAATATAAAAGTTGATATAACTAATATTATATTAAAAACAGAAAGATTAGTATTAAGACCATGGAAAAATGAGGATTTGGATGATTTATATGAATATGCAAGCGTTGATGGTGTTGGACAGATGGCGGGCTGGACTCCTCATAAAAATAAAGAAGAATCATTAAATATTTTAAATATGTTTATTACAGAAAAGCGTTGCTTTGCCTTAGAATATAATAATAAGGTTATTGGTTCGCTAGGAATAGAAATGTATGATGAAAACCAGTTTAGTGAATTTGAAAGTAAGGCTGGATGTGAAATCGGTTATGTTTTGTCTAAGGATTATTGGGGTAAAGGATTAATGACTGAGGCAGTTAAAAGAGTAATTAAATATTTATTTGATGATTTGAGTGTTGATATTATTTTTTGTGGTCATTTTGTTGATAATTATCGTTCTAAAAGAGTTCAAGAAAAAAATGGTTTTAAGCATTATAAGAAAATTGAATATAAAACTAGATATGATGTTATAAAAGAATCTTGGGTTTCAATATTAGAAAGAAATGATTATATGAATAATATTATTTAGACAGTAATAATGAAAAAATGTGATTATACTGATTAGAAAATAATATTTCCTTTGTTCCAAAATATGGAGTAATGAATTTAATTACAAAGTAAGTTGGATTTAATGGTAAATGGATTATAGATTACTTTAAAATTGGTATAAGAACTAGAAAGGAATAAAATATGTTACAATATAGATATGATACACAGCTTTTAATAGAAGGAGAAAATTTAAGTGAGGATAATATAGTAGAATACTTTAATAATAATTTTAAAGGAGATTGCTTACTTGCGGTTGGAGATGAAGAGCTAATTAAAATTCATTTTCATACAAATGAGCCTTGGGATGTTTTAAAGTACTGTAGAACTCTAGGAGAAATTTATGACATTGTAGTTGAGGATATGGATAGACAGGCTAGAGGTTTAAAAGGCTAATATGGATAAAAAAGAGGCAATTACATTAAAAAACGTATCAGGTGGATTTTTTTTGGCCATTCTATTAATTTTTAATCTTTCTCATGCTTTTTTTACATTATACGTTATTGTTGAAGAAATAAAATATGGATGGGGATTTACAACGAATCTAAAAATTGGAGTTGTTTTACCTTGGGCTCTTGAGCTATTATGCATACCTGTATTAATCATCGATTTTATTTATTTGCTGGTTTTCGTTAAGCCTCGTGCATCAAAAGGATTATATGTTACAAATATAATACTAACAATTTTAATGGTTGTTCAAATTATTATTTTTAACTTATTTATTTATTATTAATTATTGGATGTGAAATTTTGGAATTATTTATTAAAATTTTAGTTTGCATAATTGCTGGATTAGGTGCTGGCTTTGGGACAGGAATAGCAGGACTATCAGCTGCTGCAGTTATTTCACCTATGCTAATTACATTTTTACATGTAGATGCATATGAAGCAGTAGGAATCGCGTTAGCCTCAGATGTTTTAGCATCTGCAATATCAGCTATTACTTATGCAAAAAATAAAAATATAGATATAAAAAATGGCTTAGTTATGCTAGCTAGTGTATTAGTATTTACTGTCGTTGGAAGTCTATTAGCATCTCTATTGCCATCACAAGCCATGGGTGGCTTTGCGATGTTCATGACACTTTTTGCTGGCTTAAAATTCATTTTTAAACCAGTAATGTCTGCAAAAGAAAGCAATATAAATCGAAGTAAAAGAACGGCTATTATTCAATCTATTATCTTAGGAATGATAATAGGTCTTATTTGTGGTTTTGTTGGTGCTGGTGGTGGAATGCTTATGCTACTCGTACTTGTAAGTGTATTAGGCTATGAATTAAAAACAGCAGTTGGAACAAGCGTATTTATAATGACATTTACTGCAATAACAGGAGCGTCATCACATTTTATCATTGGTGGTGGAATTACTGATTGGACTGTTTTAGCGATGTGTGTGATATTTACACTTATTGGTGCCTTAGTGACTGCTAGATTTGCAAATAAAACATCACCAAAGGTTATGAATCGTGCCTTAGGAATAGGACTTACTATTATGAGTATCATAATGATAATTGTCAATTTTGTTAATATATAAAAAAAGAGTTAAATAATATGCTAGATAAACGAGGTATATACTCGGCGCATGTAAATGCTAAATAATGCATTCGAGTAATTAAATTGTTAGCTATTGCAACTTAATTTTTAAAAATATAGTTTAATAAGGAGCAAAAAATGAAAGAAGAATTATTAAAATATTTACTTGCTGAAGAAGCTCATGCATTTAAAGGCTGGGATTTTTCATATTTAAACGGTAGATGGGACAGTGAAGAGTTGCCATGGAATTATAATGATTTTGTAAAAAAATATTTAAAAGATAGCGATAATATCTTAGATATGGGAACTGGTGGGGGAGAATTACTATTAAGTTTTAATCATCCATATGATAAAACATCTGTTACAGAAGCTTATGAGCCTAATATTAAATTATGTCAGGAGACATTATCGCCACTTGGCATAAATGTTTATCCAATAAAACAGGATGATATTTTAACTGGCATAAAGGATAGTCATTTTGACATCGTTTTAAATCACCACGAATCATATTTAGAATCAGAAGTATATAGAGTCTTAAAATCTAACGGTATATTTATCACACAACAGGTTGGAGCCTATAACAATAATGATTTGGCATCATTTTTTGATGAATCACATAAAATTCAATTTCCTAAAATGACATTAGAAAAATCTATTAAAAGATTAGAAGATGCTTCATTTGAAATTCTTTATGCAAATGAAGCATATCCTAAAATTAAGTTTTATGATTTGGGCGCTATTGCATATTTTGCAAAAATAATTGAATGGGAATTTATTAATTTTAGTGTAAAAAGTAATATTGATAAATTTGAAATTCTTGAAAAAGAGTTAGAAAAAAATGGTTATATTGAATCAACTGAGCATAGATTCATAATTATTGCTAGAAAAAAATAATTAAATTACAAAATACATGATGTGCTTTATTTCATTAATAAGCAATCATGTATTTTTTTATTTCTTAGGAAATTGTATCTCATTTAAAATATTAACAAAGTTAATGTTCAAAATATAGCCATAGCTCAATTTTATTTCATATTTAGACATCGATATTGTCTATTAATAATGTAATATTACCTCAAGGAGGAGGTGATATCATGGGATTCTTAACAATGAAATATCATTATAAGGCTAATAAATCAGAAAGGAGTTTATTAACATTATTATGTAGAATATCTAAAAATATATATAACACAGCATTATATGAATTAAGACAACA
>JALEQD010000153.1 GCA_022768655.1 Anaeroplasma sp. | reverse complement strand
ATTAGCGGTATTAAATGGCTGTAAGCAGGTTCAAGGAACATTTTTAGGCTATGGTTAAAGATGTGGTAATGCAAACTTATCTGCAATTATTGCAAATCTTGAATTGAAAAGAGGATGTCAATGTTTACAGAAAAACCATATAGTTAAGCTAACATTAACTGCAAGATTGATAGCAGAAATATCAAATTTTAAGCTTAGCTCTAATCTACCATATGTTGGTAGCTGTGCATTTTCACATAAGGCTGGGATGCATATAGATGGTGTATATAAAAATTCAAAATCATTTGAGCATATTCCACCTGAGCTAGTTGGAAACGAAAGAAAATTCTTAATTAGTGAAGTTGCTGGAAAATCAACTGTTTTAGCAAAGATAAATAAAATTTATCCAAATGTTGATAAAAATCATCCAGCATTAAAGGAAATAATTGATACTATTAAGGATTTAGAATATGGTGGTTATCAATTTGAAGGTGCTGATGCATCATTTGAACTAATAGTACATAAAGCATTCAAAAATATTAAGGAATATTTTAAAGTATTAGATTTTAAAACTATTGGACAAGGTCCTCTAGTAGAAAATGTAATGTCTTCATCTGCGATAACTAAGGTTATTGTTAATGGAGTTGAAGAGGTTACTGGCGCAAATGGAAATGGTCCAGTAGATGCATTAAACAATGCATTAAGAAAGGCTGTTGCAAAATTCTATCCATCATTAAATAATGTTTATTTATCAGATTATAAGGTACGTATATTAGATGGAAAGGAAAGCGCAACTGCCGCAACAACAAGAGTTATTATAGAATCAACAGATGGAATGAATACTTGGTCAACTGTTGGTGTATCAAAGGATATAATTGAGGCCAGTTTTAAGGCATTAATTGATTCAATAGAATATAAATTATTTAAGGAGAACAACTAAAATGGGAATGACAATGACACAAAAAATTTTAGCTGCACATGCAGGCTTACCATCAGTTAAAGCTGGTCAGCTTATTACATGTAAACTAGATTTAGTACACGGCAATGATATTACTACACCTGTTGCTGTAAATGTATTTAAAAATATTGGTGTGGATCATGTATTTGATAAGGATAAGGTTTCAATTGTACCTGATCATTTTGTTCCAAATAAAGATATTAAGTCAGCAGAGCAATGTAAATATATTCGTGAATTCGCAAGAAAAATGGAAGTTACAAATTTCTTTGAAGTAGGACAAATGGGAATTGAGCATGCATTACTTCCTGAAAAAGGACTAGTAGTTGCTGGAGATTTAGTAATTGGTGCTGACTCTCATACTTGTACTTATGGTGCATTAGGTGCATTTTCAACTGGTGTTGGTAGTACAGATATGGCAGCAGGTATGGCAACTGGAGAGGGTTGGTTTAAAGTACCATCTGCGATAAAGTTCAATTTAGTAGGAAAGCCTTCTAAAAATGTTAGTGGCAAGGATGTTATTTTACACATAATTGGTATGATTGGTGTAGATGGTGCATTATATAAATCTATGGAATTTTCAGGAGAAGGATTAAAGAATCTTTCAATGGATTCTCGTTTGTCAATGGCAAATATGGCCATTGAGGCTGGAGCAAAAAATGGTATTTTTGCTGTAGATGAAAAGACTTTAGATTATTGCAAAAAGCATTCTAAAAAAACTCCTGTTGTATATGAAGCAGATGAAGATGCAGAATATGATGAAGTATATACTATCGATTTAAGTAAGATTCGTCCAACTGTTGCTTTTCCTCATTTACCAGAAAATACAAAAACTGTAGATGAAATTGGGGCAACTGAGGTTAAAATTGATCAAGTTGTAATTGGTTCTTGTACTAATGGACGTATGGAGGATTTAAGAATTGCACGTGATATATTAAAAGGTAAGAAGGTACATCCTTCAGTTCGTGCTATTATTATTCCTGGTACACAAAAAATCTATTTAGAAGCAATTAATGAAGGAATAATTCAAGATTTAGTAGAAGCAGGCTGTGCTGTTTCAACTCCAACTTGTGGTCCATGCTTAGGTGGCTATATGGGAATTTTAGCTGCTGGCGAAAGATGTATTTCAACAACAAATCGTAATTTCGTTGGTCGTATGGGACATGTTGATAGTGAAGTATATTTAGCTGCTCCTGCAACAGCTGCAGCATCTGCTTTAACAGGTTATATTACAAATCCAGAAAGTGTAGGTAATTAAAATGGAAAACGCAAAAGGTAGAGCATTTTGTTATGGTGCTGATATTGATACAGATGTTATCATTCCAGCAAGATATTTAAATACATCAGATCCTAAGGAGCTTGCAGTTCATTGTATGGAGGATTCTAAGCAGGATATTAATGCTGGACTTCCTGTATTTTCAAAAAGAGTAAAAGAAGGAGATATTATTGTTGCTCAAAAGAATTTTGGTTGTGGTTCTTCTCGTGAGCATGCTCCTATTGCAATTAAAGCATGTGGTGTTTCTTGTGTAATCGCAAAAACATTTGCTAGAATCTTTTATAGAAATGCAATTAATATTGGTCTTCCAATTTTAGAATGCCCTGAGGCTGTAGATGGAATAAAAGAAGGAGATACTGTATCTGTTGATTTCAATACAGGTATTATCACAAATGAAACAACTGGACAAAAGTTCCAAGGTGAACCTTTCCCAGAATTTATGCAAAATATCATTAATCAAAATGGTTTAGTTAACTATTTAAAAAATAAGTAAAAATAAGGTGGGAAAAATATATGGCAGAGTTTAATATTGTAACATTACCAGGTGATGGTATTGGACCAGATATCGTTCGTGAGGCTGTAAAGGTTTTAGATAGAATTGGAGAATTATATGGTCATAAATTTAATATTACTGAAAAAAGAATGGGTGGTATTGCTATTGACGTTGATGGAACATCACTACCTCAGGACACAATTGATGCTGCTTTAGCATCAGATGCTGTATTATTAGGTGCTGTAGGTGGTCCAAAATGGGATAAGTTACCAAATGGTGACCGTCCTGAAAAGGGATTACTTGGAATACGTGGTGCACTTAAATTATATGCTAATTTAAGACCAGCTGTATTGTTTAAGCAATTACAGCATACTTCACCATTAAAACCTGAAATCATTGGTGAAGGACTAGATATTTTAGTTGTTCGTGAATTAACTGGTGGTATGTATTTTGGTGAAAAAGCAAATTCTCCAGCTTATAATCCTGAAAAAACTGATTGCTGGGCATCAGATTTAGAAAAATATTCTGTTTATGAAATTGAGCGTATTTTAAAAACTGGTTTTGATGCTGCTTTAAAGCGTGGTCGTAAGCTTTGTTGTGTTCATAAGGCAAATGTTTTAGAGTCATCTAGACTATGGAGAGCAGTATTTGATAGAATGAAGAAAGATTACCCTGATGTTGAATGCTCTGAAATGTATGTAGATAATTGTGCAATGCAATTAATCAGAAATCCAAGACAATTTGATGTTATAGTAACATCTAATATATTTGGAGATATTTTAACAGACGAGGCATCACAGGTTGCTGGTTCAATTGGTATGCTTGCTTCTGCTTCATTGGGGGCTTCAAAGCTTGGTTTATATGAACCAATTCATGGTTCAGCTCCTGATATCGCTGGTAAAAATTTAGCAAACCCTATTGCTACAATTTTATCTTTACCTTTAATGTTTAGATATTCATTAGGCTTATTTAAAGAGGCAGATGCTATCGATAAGGCTATTAATGATGTATTAGATCAAGGATATCGTACTGGTGATATTTTCACACCTGGATTAAATGATGAGGCTAAAAAGGTTGGTACAAAGGAAATGGGCGATTTAATCGTTCAAGCTTTAAAATAATTTGGAGGCTATCTATTATGAAAAGTAATGTTGTAAAGGTTGGTGTAGAAAGAGTTCCAAATCGTTCATTGTTTAAGGCAATGGGATATACTGATGAGGAAATTTCTAAACCATTAATTGGTGTTGTTTCAGCTAAAAGTGAGATAGTACCTGGTCATATGATGCTTGATAAAATTACTGATGCTGTAAAGCGTGGAATTTTAATGGCCGGTGGTACTCCTATTGAAATACCTGCGATTGGAGTATGTGATGGTATTGCGATGGGTCATACTGGTATGAAATATTCACTTGTAACAAGAGAATTGATTGCAGATTCAGTTGAATGTATGGCAATTGCTCATGGGTTAGATGGATTAGTATTAGTTCCTAACTGTGACAAAATCGTTCCAGGTATGCTAATGGGTGCTTGTAGATTAAATTTACCTACTGTTGTATGTTCTGGAGGACCAATGCTTGCTGGTAGAGTAAATGGAAAGAAAGCATCATTATCTTCAACATTCGAGGCTGTTGGTAAATATAATAGTGGTAAAATAACTAAAGAAGAATTAGATGAATATGAAAATCATTCTTGTCCAGGATGTGGCTCATGTTCAGGTATGTATACAGCAAATTCAATGAATTGTATGTGTGAGGTCTTAGGTATTGCACTTCCTGGAAATGGTACAATTCCTTGTGTATATGCTGAGCGTATTAGACTTGCAAAATATTCTGGTATGCAAATAATGGAAATGGTAAATAAGGATATCAAAATTCGTGATATTTTGAATGAAAAATCATTTAAGAATGCTTTAACTGTTGATATGGCACTAGGCTGTTCAACAAATACAATGCTTCATCTTCCTGCAATTGCTCATGAGGCCGGAGTGAAAATTAATTTAGATATGGCAAATGATATTTCTGCTCATACTCCAAACTTATGTCATCTTGCTCCTGCAGGTCATACATATATGGAGGATTTAAATGAAGCTGGTGGAGTTAAGGCTGTAATGAAGGAACTAACAAAGATTAATTTGTTAGAAACAAATCTTATTACTGTAACAGGAAAAACAATAAAAGAGAATATTTCAAATGCTGTTAATAAAAATCCGGAAATAATTAGAACTTTAGACAATCCATATTCAAAAACTGGTGGTATTGCTGTATTAAAAGGAAATCTTGCTTTAGATGGTTGTGTTGTTAAGCGTGGTGCTGTTGCACCTGAAATGCTAAAGCATACAGGACCAGCTAAGGTTTATGAATCAGAAGAAGAGGCTATAGCTGCAATTGATGGAGGCAAAATTTCTAAGGGTGATATTGTAGTAATTCGTTATGAAGGTCCTAAGGGTGGTCCTGGTATGAGAGAAATGCTTGCACCAACTTCTAGACTTGCTGGAATGGGACTAGATAAGGATGTTGCTTTAATTACTGATGGTAGATTTTCAGGTGCGACACGTGGAGCATCAATTGGCCATGTTTCACCAGAAGCTGCTGAAGGTGGTCTAATTGGCTTGGTTGAAAATGGAGATATGATTTCTATTGATATGATTAATTGTAAAATTGAATTATTAGTATCAGAAGAAGAAATTGCAAGAAGAAGAGCAAACTGGGTGAAGAAAGAACCAAAAATAAAAACTGGTTATTTAGCAAGATATGCAAAGCTTGTGACTTCAGCTTCAACTGGAGCAATCTTTAAAGAGGATTAATAATGAATTATTTTGATGAAAAAAATGAATTTGATAATTTAGATAAAAAAATCTTTGATGATAATTATAAAAAGCAAATTAAATATACAAAAAAGATTTTTAAGATTTTAGGTATTATATTTTTTTCATTGGCAATAGTTCTTTTAATTTTATCATTTGTGTTAAATATAACTGAAATATCTATTCCTTCTATTCCTTTTGGAATAATTGGATTAATTTTCATAATACTAGGATTTTTATTTCCTGAAAGCTATAATTATGAGACTATAAAGAAAAGACAGAACAAGTATGGATGCTTAAATATATATGAAATGAACGCTAAAATTATTATGCTAGAAGAAAAAAATAATGCTTTAGAAGCTAAGGTAAAAGAATTAGAAAACGAAATTAGAAAATTAAAATAGATTGGTGATGATTTTATGAAATTAAATGGTTCACAAATAATTGTAGAATGCTTAGTAGAACAGAAAGTTGACACTATTTTTGGTTATCCAGGTGGTGCTGTATTAAATATTTATGATGAACTATATAAAAACTCAGATAGAATTAGACATATTTTAACATCTCATGAGCAAGGTGCATCACATGCTGCAGATGGTTATGCAAGATCAACTGGTAAGGTTGGTGTTGTAATTGCTACATCTGGTCCAGGTGCTACTAACCTTGTTACAGGTATTGCTACAGCATATATGGATTCGGTTCCTATGGTTGCGATTACAGGAAATGTTACTAATAATCTTTTGGGAAAGGATTCATTTCAAGAGGTTGATATTGCAGGTATAACTATGCCAATAACAAAGCATAATTATATTGTTAAAAATGTTAATAATTTAGCTGATACAATTAGAGAAGCATTTCAAATTGCAAGATCTGGAAGGCCAGGCCCTGTTTTAATTGATATTCCAAAGGATGTTACTGCCGCTGTATGTGAGTTTGAAAATAAGAAAATCAATTTCTCTGAAAATTATCGAAATCTTCCAATAATTTTTGATTATCAGTTAAGAGAAGTTGCTGAAATAATCATGAATTCAAAAAAGCCATTTATCTATGCTGGTGGTGGTATAATTCGTGCCGATGCTAGTGAGGAATTAAATGAATTTGCTAATTTATTAGATATTCCTACTTCTACATCATTAATGGGTATTGGTGGATTTGATCAAGCAAATCCATTATCAACTGGTTTAATTGGTATGCATGGTACAGTTGCTTCTAATAAAGCAGTTGTTGATTGTGATTTGTTAATTGCATTAGGCGTTAGATTTTCTGATAGAGTATTATCTAATCATAAGCATTTTGCAGAAAATGCAAAAATCATTCATGTTGACATTGATTTAGCTGAAATTAATAAGAATATCAAGGCTGATTATTCACTTGTTATGCATCTAAAGGAATTCTTCACAAGAATTAAGAAATATTTAAAGGAAAAGAAGAATCCAGAATGGGTAAAAACTGTTCAATCTTGGAAGAAGGAATTTAGTAATAATCAAGTATCTGATTCATTAAAGCCAAGATATTTTATGGAGGCCATATATGAAGCAACTAATGGTGAAAACTGCTTTATTACCACCGAGGTTGGCCAACATCAATTATGGGCTGCACAATATTTTACTTATAGAAAACCAAAACAATTAATTACTTCTGGTGGTTTAGGTACAATGGGCTATGGATTAGGTGCTTCAATTGGTACACAGGTAGCAAATCCTGATTCTTATGTCTTTAACATTGCTGGTGATGGTTCATTTAGAATGAATTTTAATGAACTTCTTACAATGAGTAAATATAATATTCCAGTATGTGTAGTTATTGCAAATAATGGAGTGTTAGGTATGGTTAGACAGTGGCAAACAGCTTTCTATCAAAAACGATATAGTCAAACTATATTAGATAATGTTCTTAATTATGAACTGTTAGCTAAAGCAGTAGGTGTTGATTATTATTATGCAGAAACTAAGGAACAATATAAAAAGGCAATTGATTCTGTAATTAAAAACAGAAGGCCTGCAATAATTAATGCTATTGTTGATACAGATGAAAAGGTATTACCAATGGTTGCTCCTGGTAAACCAATTGATGATATAATGCTAGATTAAAAAAGAAATTATGCTTTAAAAACTGATGATAAATTGGTTTAAGCATAATTTCTTTTTCATTTTTTCTATATAAGTGTTTGTATTGTAAATATAATACTATGCTCATATTCTTGTTTTTATTATTTAAAAATGATAGTATATACATAGTAATTAATAGTTGTATGTGTTAATTATAATTTATGTTTTTAGGGGATTATTATGAAAAGCTATATAAGAAAAATTAATTATTATGAAACAGATCAAATGGCTGTTGTTCATCATTCAAATTATGTTAGATATTTTGAAGAAGCAAGAACTTCATTTCTAGAACAAATTGGGTATCCATATTTCAAATTAGAAGAAGAAAACATTGTAAGTCCAGTTATTTCTGTTTCATGTCAATATAAAAATCCTGTACGTTATGGTGATACAATAAGAATTGATGTATATTTGACTTCGATGAATAAAGTGAAATGCTCTTTTAAATATGAAATAATTAATGTATTGACAAATGAATTATGTGCTTTAGGTACATCAGAGCACTGCTTTTTAACTAAAGAAGGTAAGATAGTTTCAGTTTTAAAAACTAATCCAGTTTTTTATAATAGAGTATTAGAAGAACTTGAATGTGAATAAATAATTAAAATGGGCCGTGAATTGACTAATTACATTATTAGTTTTTTCACAGCCCATTTCAATTATTTTGTTCTTTTTTTAGAATTCATTCATATAATAATTAGGAGTGTGATTATTATATGAAGGAAAGTATTGTTGCTTTAATATGCCCTTTTGATGAAAATAATAAAATTAATTATGATGAGCTTGATAGATTGTGTGATTATCAAATAGAAAATAAAACTGATGGAATATTACTTTTAGGTACAACTCAGGAATCTGAAAGCCTAACAAAAGAAGAAAAGCATGAGTTAGTTGATTTTGTGTATCATAAAGTATATAAAAAAATGAAAATAATTATAGGTATTATTTCTAATATAACAGAAGAGGTAGTTTCTATTTCTAAACAATATGATGAGTATGATATTGATTCATTTTTAGTTATTACACCTTATTATAATAAAACTAATGTTTCTGGATTGATAAAGCATTTTACATATATTGCAGACCATGTCTCAAAGCCGATAGTACTTTATAATGTGCCAAAGCGCACTGGAATGTCAATTCCAATTGATGTTGTTAGAATATTATCATATCATCATAACATTATCGGAATAAAGGATGCATCTGGAGATGCATTATACACACAAGAAATAGCTAAATTCATTAATAATAAATTTAAACTTTATTGTGGTGATGATAAAAGTATGATAATTTCTTTGTTTTTAGGTGCTAGTGGAAGTATTTCAGTTATTGCAAATGCATTTCCTTTAGAGGTTAAGCTTATTCATGAAAGTTTTGATAAGAATATAAATATATCAAAAACTACATTTAATAAATTAAACTCATTAATTGATGCAATATTCAAAGAAACATCACCTATTGGGATTAAGTATCTTTTATATATAATAGGATTTAATACTAAAAAATATAGAAGACCTCTTGATGAGCCTTCCTTAGAAGTAAAGCGATTAATAGAAGAAAAAACATTAGAAATAATCGAATAGTATTGTTTATTGAAAACGTTTTATGCTATAATCATAATGTTTTTGTTAGAGGTGAAAAGTGTGAAAATTAAAAAAATAATAGGTATTATGACATTATCCGTCATGTTAATAGGTATTTCAAGTTGCGGAAATAATGTAAAAGAGAATATATATTATACTGTTAATTTTGAATCAAATGGTGGTTCAGAAGTTAAAAGTATATTAGTTGATGATATTGTAACAAAGCCAGAAGATCCAACAAGGGAAGGATTTATTTTTGAAGGCTGGTATTTAGATAGTGAATTTACTATAAGCTTTGATTTTAGTAAAGGAATTGACAGTAATATTATCTTATATGCCAAATGGAAAAAAATAGATTCAGGAAATACAGGTGATTCAGGAAGTACAGGTGATTCAGGAAGTACAGGTGATTCAGGAAGTACAGGTAATTCAGGAAATACAGGTAATTCAGGAAATACAGGTGATTCAGGAAATACAGGTGATTCAGGAAATACAGGTAATTCAGGAAATACAGGTAATTCAGGAAGTACAGGTGATTCAGGAAATACAGGTGATTCAGGAAATACAGGTGATTCAGGAAATACAGGTGATTCAGGAAATACAGGCAATGAACCAAACACAAATATAGCATTAATAGAAACAAAAGGTTATTTTGAATCATTATATGTTAAATGGGAATTGCCAGAAAATAAAGTAAATAAATATAACGTTTATTATAAATTAGCAAATGAAGCTGATTCAGCATATAAGATAATTGATACACAGCTTATAAGAAAGTATCCAACGTACTATAGAGCAGATATTTTAGGCTTAAAGGCTGGAAATTATACTCTTAAGATTGAAGAAGATGGCACAAATTTATCTACTATAACTTCGGCAACAGTTACTCAACACGATAGATTTGGCTTTGCTCATTTTAGCTATTCTGAAGGTGTAGGAGCTTATAATAACGATGGTACCTTAAAGGCTGGTGCGCAGGTATTATATTTGACTCAAAGCAATATTAATACGTGTAAATTGACAATTAATGGTAAAGAATATATTGGTATAAAAAATATAACTCAAGCTATAAAAATTAAAAATAATGCAAATCCTATTGCAATAAGAATTATTGGAAAGGTAGATGCAGGAAGTGATGGCACAGGATTATCATGTTCTGATATGAATTCTGCCTATGCTTTAGGTGTTAAGGAAGCTCAGAATGTTACATTCGAGGGTGTTGGAGATGATGCAACATTATATAATGCAGGAATTGCTGCCTTTAAATGTAAAAATATTGAGGTTAGAAATTTAGGCTTCATGAATTGGGGTGGCGGTAGTGATGGTGATGGTATCTCAATAAAGGAATCTGAGCATGTTTGGATTCATAATAATGATATTTTTTATGGAAATGCTGGAAGTGATGGTGATCAAGCTAAAGGTGATGGGTCATTAGATTTAAAGGATGATACAAAGTATATGACTGTATCATATATTCACTTTTGGGATTCTGGCAAAATGTCATTATGTGGTATGAAAAGTGAAAGTGGAGAAAACTTTATAACGTATCATCATAATTGGTTTGATCATTCTGATTCACGTCATCCACGTGTAAGAACAATGACTGTTCATGTCTATAATAATTATTATGATGGCGTATCAAAATATGGTATGGCAACCGCAACAGGTGCTCAAATTTTCTCAGAAGCAAATTATTTTAAAAATTCAGCTAAACCATATTTAATTGGTGGTCAAGGAACTGAGGCTGGTCAGGTTTTAAGTGGTGAAAAAGGTGGAGTAATCAAAGCGTATAATGATTATTTTGAAACAACAACTGAATATAAAGCTTATTCAGTAGGATGTGGTACTAATTTTGATGTTTATGTTGTAAATTCAAGGAATGAAGTGGTGCCATCTACTGTTGTTACAATTGGTGGTTATACTTATAATAATTTTGACACTGATTCAACAAAAATGTATACTTATACAGCTGATTCACCAGAAGAAGCTAAAAATAAAGTAATGGCATATGCAGGAAGAATGAATTGTGGAGATTTTTCTTGGACATTTACTGATAGTGATAATTCTAGCTATAGCTTAAATTCTGCATTAAAGAATGCATTAAATAAATATGTAGGTCCAAATATTACAATTCAAGGTATAGAACAATCTAGTAGTTCATCTAGTGGTGGAAGTAATTCATCAGATGATGAAAATCAAACACCAAC
>JALEQD010000097.1 GCA_022768655.1 Anaeroplasma sp. | reverse complement strand
TAGAAGCTCCCTTTGATACTACAATATCACATGCTACCTGTAGTAGCATAAGTAAATATCTTGAAATGAAATGTTATGGAAAAAGTGGATTAACAGATTACGATTCTTATATGATTGGCTTTAGCGATAAAACCCTAGTAGCTTGTTGGTGTGGTGATATAAATAATGAACCACTTATTGAATATGAATATAAAAAACTACCAAAAGAATATTTTGTTAAATTAATGAATCTAGTCACATTACAATAAAACATTTGCCAAACAAACTAGTAAAAATTTTAAGTGAAGATACAATAAAATTGGCAAATAATTCATTATTATTATTTGAATAATAGTAGCATTCACCGTATAAATCTATGTTAAGGAAATCTCCGAAACATACTATTAATGTATTAACTATAAAAATTTTTTAATTTATTATCTAGTTAAGCCTAAGTAATTTGCTTAATTCTTTAAACATGCTAATGGAATAACATATATACCATTTTCCATTCTATATGCAATTTTATTTTTTGTTACAACCATTAAAAATGCAGGCTTACCTGTTTTCTCACAATCAAAATCGGATGTTTGTTATGATTCTAATCGGATGTTTGTTAGAAATAAAATTGGAATAATTAAAGTTACTGTTTTAAATGTTCTATTTCCAAAAATAAACTAATATTCTGCAACATTTTTTTGAACAAAATAATTTTTCAAAATCTTTGAAAAATTGTAAAAATAACCAAGCGTTGTCATCTAGCACTTTAAACCGATTATTTATTAGGAAATTAAAATGTAAAAAATATTGTTTCGACTATACCTCTATTTACTTTTATAATAACATTATCATTAATGAACAAATTATATTTTAAAAAAAGACTGAAAATCAATGTTATGAGAAAATTATGTCTCTATATCAATGTTTTTCAGTCTTTCGTTTCGTTATAGCGAGGCAAACTCGGGTTATAACAAAAAACAATAAACAATTAAATAAAAATATTAATATTTTATCTAAAGATAAATATAAAAGCCCATCAGTGTTGGGCTTTTACTTTCTAAGCAAAACAAAAAGAGGAATAGACCGGGTTTGGTTAATCCTCTATTGTACTACCTTAAGTAGTTTGTGAATAATATAAATGTAGCGCCGTATACGAGACTCATACGTACGGTGTAATGGGAGGGGCAAAGAATTATTTTCTTTCCCCTACCCTATTATCATATTTCAAGTGAATTATTTAATATTACTCCATAAGGAGTTTCAATTAAATTATATTCTGCCTCAGTAATCTCATTTTTATTACCGTCATAGTACTTAGTACCATTCTTTTGTTTGATTAGCTTTGTCAATAATTCATCTTCGTAAATCTTTACATTATTACTATCATTTTCATCAACTAATCTAACGGCAATTACTTTTCCATTTTCATCAAAATATCTACTTTCTTTATACCAAACACCATCTACACTAACCTTAGTTGCTTCACCAGTTTCTTGTGTATATAATAATGTCTCACCTTTATAAATATATTGTAAATCATAAATTGTCTTTCTTGTCATAATATATGAATAGTCAGCTTGATCTAAATATATAGCTACTGTTTCGTTATCAACGTAGCCTCCACCTTCTACTTCATTATAATATGAATAATCAATTCTATATGCCTTATATAGCATACCCATATCATTAAACTTAATATCTGTTGTTCTTATAGTAATTGATTTTAACATCTTATCATAATTTGGAACATTATCAAGAATTACATATAATGCCTTTGGAGTTGAAACAATATCTGATTTAAAGCTTATATTTGATGCATAATCTTTATTATAGAAATAATAATAATTACCATTTTTAACTAGCTTAACATCACCTTTTACATATTCAAATGTAGCCAATGTAAAATCAGAGTTATATGAATACTTAACAGTTCCACCATTATATGTTGTTTCTACTGTTAAATACTTTGATAATGCTTTAATGAATATTTTTCCATATTCTAACTCAATTGCATAATATTCTGCCTCAGTAATTACATTATTATTTCCATCATAATATACTCCATTAATGACTTTCTTGATTAATGTTTGT
>JALEQD010000102.1 GCA_022768655.1 Anaeroplasma sp. | reverse complement strand
TAAAGTGTCTGCCACAAAATATACATCATCTGGTGTTTTAATACCAACCATACCCCAGTGATGACCAGGAAGATGAAACCACTCTATACATAATGGTAATTCTTCCATACCATATATTTCATCATTCATATCAATATGCATTAATTTACCGTCATATTCATCTAAAGGATATCCACCATACAAAAATCCTATATCAAGTTTTGGATCTCTAAAAAATCCTCTTTCTACTTTAGATGTGATCATTTTACAATGAGTTTTATTATAAACATATTCCCAGCCTCCAGCATGGTCAGCATGACAATGACTAAAAACCAAATGAGAAACTTTCATACCAGCACTTTCAAGTGCTTCTAATATTTTAGGACCATCTGCTTCTGTTCCACAATCAAAAAGTAAAACTTCCTTTTTTTCATTTAGAACATAAACTCCACAATTTGTAGAACCACTAATATAATAAGTATTCCCTTTTAGATGATGTAATTTGCACATAATACAAAGTCTCCTTATATAATAATTCAATATGCTTTAGCATATATTATACTATGACAATAATTCTTCTATTTATCTTCTGTCTTTTAATTATTAATTCTAATATAACAAAGCTTGCAGTTATTTCAACCTGTAAGCTATGGCTTTCAAGCTTAGTACCAGTTTTATATCCAACATCAATATGCTTAGATTTGTTATTTAAATCATATTATATTGATTTATTTTGTTTTTATTTATATAAACCATTTTCATATATATTTAATATTAAATCATATAAATCAATAGAGCTTATAATTATTTCTATAATTTGTGGTGCCCCATTATCAACAAAAATAATTAAAAAATCTATTGAGGAAAATACAATTTCAAATCATGAAGGAAATATGATAACAATATTTTTTTCTTCTTTTTCTATTTCATATATAATCTATATTTCATCAATTTTTAATTCTAATATATTTAAATATTATTTTACATATTTCATTTTTTCTATTATTTTTATGCATTTGTTCAATAAACCAAATGATAAAAATATTGAAAATAATAGGCCTCAAAAAACTAATAATAATTTCATAAATTTATTATTTGATTCAATAACAAAAAATACTAATATAATGCTCTTTATTTTGGGAATAATGATTATTCTAAAATCATTATTAGATATTTTTCACACCCCAATTATTATTTATTCTTATTTTGAAATATTAAATGGCAATAATTTATTAATTACATTAGGTATTAATAAAAAACTTAAAGAAGCAATACTATTTTCTTCCTTAAGCTTTTTAGGTTTTTCTTCACATTTACAAATAATATATGTATATCCTGAAATAAAATATAAATTATTTTTTATTTATAGATTTTTTATTGGCTTTAGTTTTTTTATCATCTTTTTTATTTAATGTAACAATACATATTGCCATTGTTATACATAATGCTAGCAAGGATAATATTGTTATATAGCTATATTCATCAGGAAGAAAAAATCCACCAATTCCAAAAAATATAAATAAAACAGAATGAATCAAGGTTAAAATTGAAAAAACATATGTTTTTTTCATTAAATTGACAATTCCAAAATATAGTAAAATTAAACCCAATATAATACTTACCGAATTATAAAATATATTATTCATATTTAGGCTCCTAAGGTCTTACCTGTAATTTCAAAATTTACATCTATTACATCAATTACTATCCCTCTTGTAGCATAAAATCCAACATAACAGTACTCTGTATCAATAGAAAACAAATCAAAATCATAATATACTTTTTCATAATTTATTCCCTTATATACAAATCTTGTTGTTATAGTTTGGCCTGTTGATGAAATATAAAGCTTTATTTCATCATCAACACCAAATATTTCAGCAAAATTTGGTTCATCTATTCTTAATGCATTTTCTCTGCAATACAAAATTTTGCATTTATCTCCACAAAGAATCGCACCACTACATACGTAATTGCTGATAATAAGATTATTTGGCTTTTCTTGCTCAACATAAATATCATCTCTAAGCATTATTCCAAAGCCAGATTGAGAAAAAGTATTTATTTCTTTAATTTTACATTTTGCTGATAAAACGAATTTATCATTTTTATGAATTTGTCTAAAAACAAACGCAAGCCCATCAGAATCTAAAGCTATTTTTCCATATGTTTTACCTTTTTGACCAACAATAAAATGATTGTCCTCTTCTTTTGCAATAAAGCCTGCTTCATTTGAAATTGGAGGCTTTATTGTATCACCAAAGGCTGTACCATACCATCCTTTCGATTTAAATTGAGCAAATGTCTTTGGAATATATTTCTCTAGATCAAGTGGTTCATATTTCATTTCAACAAAATTAGGATTTGAAATAAAATCAGTTTTAATTGTTGGTTCTTTTCTTTCTTCAAGCAAATAATTTTTTAATGAGCAATTCGATTTTGATAATTCATTTGCAAAAATATAAGCTACCATTTTTGCACCAAAGTAATTCAAATGAGTTGTATCTACAGTGTTCAATGAACTTAGTTTTCTTGCATGAAAATATACTGCATTATCATAACCAATTTTTTCATATAATGATACTGTTTGTTTTGTTAAATCAATACAAGTAATATCATATTTTAAGGCAAGTGTAATAATTCTATTTCTATAATCTCCATTTTCTGTAATATGGGCACAAAAAGAAGTATAATCATTATTCTTATTCGCTCTTGCAACAGGAGTACATAAAATAGGGATAGCTTTTTTTTCTAATGCCAGTTTAACATAATAATTCAATAAATAATATGCAAATGATTCTTTTTCATTTTCATCGTATAATGCCGAAGTAAATCGAGTATTATCATCATATTTTTCATCATTATGTCCAAATCCGATAATCAAATAATCAGATTCCTTTATTTCATCCTTAAGCCTTAAATATGACTTTTCCTTAATAAAGCTTTTTGAGCTTCTCCCAGAAATAGCCAAGTTTTGAATATTAACATTATCATTAAAATAATTAAATAATTGAGTACCATAGCCATATCTTGGATATAAGTATGCATCATTAAATGAACATACAGTTGAATCTCCAACTAGCCATATTGTTTTTTTAGATATCTGATTGTTCATATAAATTGTATATAATCAAATTGTACTTATGATTATACATTCCTCTCCTAAAAATTTTATGAGTACAACATAATAAAGCTTTTTTTATTTTTTTGCCAATATACAACGAGCAACATATACGCCATTTGCCCCTGCTTGTGCAAGACCACGAGTTAGACCAGCACCATCGCCACCAACATATAACCCTTTAATTTTTGTTTCAAAATGATTATCAATTTCAGGTCTTGCAGAATAAAATTTTGCTTCTACACCATAAAACAATGTGTGTTCATTTGCAATACCTGGTGTAACATGATCCAAAGCTTCAATCATTTCTATTATTGATTTCATTGTGTTATATGGTAATACTAGTCCTAAATCTCCAGGAACCGCTTCTTTTAGTGATGGACGTACAAAACCTTCATCAATTCTCTTTTTTGTTGTTCTTCTACCCTTACAAATATCTCCATATCTTTGAACAATAATACTTCCACAAGATAATTCATTAGCCAATCTACTTACCTGATGAGCATACTCATTAGGTAAATCAAACGGTTCAGAAAAAATATGAGATACAAGTAACGCAAAATTTGTATTATTACTGCCTAAATCCTTGCTTGCATATGCATGTCCATTTGCTAGCATTGTTCCACTGTGATTTTCAACAACAACATGTCCACTAGGGTTTGAACAAAAAGTTCTTACAACAGTACCTACACTAGTTCTATAGATAAATTTACCTTCATATAGGTTTTTATTTATTTCTTCCATAATAACATCATTTGTTTCAACTCTAACTCCAATGTCAACCTGATTATTCTTTAATCTAATATTATTTTTATGACATATCTCCTCAAGCCATGTTGAACCATCTCTACCAACTGATAACAAAACATTATCTCCATATATTTCTTCACCAGTTGATAGTCTAATACCAATAACCTTTTCATTTTCAACTAAAACATCAGAAACCTCTGTTTTATATCTCATATCAATCATTGGTTTTAAATGCTCATATATTTTTTTAAGTATCTCTAAATTATTCTCAGTCCCTAAATGTCTTACTTGACTACGAAGTAGCTTTAATCCTACTGCTAAAGCTCTTCTTTCTATCTCACGAACCTTATCTGTATTAGGATCAGTAATAAGTTTTGTTGCACCATATTTCAAATTTATGGAATCAACATATTTTATTAGCTTTAATACCTCATCCTCATCTAAATATTCAGTTAACCAGCCACCAAATTCAGTGGTAATATTAAATTTTCCATCAGAAAAAGCACCAGCACCACCAAATCCATTTGTTATTGAGCATGCAGGACTACATCCGCTAATACCATTTTTATTAATTGGACACTTATCAAGCTTATGCATATTAACTGGACATTTCCTTGAATAAATATCTAAGCCCTTATCCAAAATTATTACCTTTTTAGAAGGATCCTTTTCCATCATTTCATATGCACAAAAAATACCTGCTGGACCTGCACCAACTATTATACAATCATATTTCACACTTATCACCACTTCAAAAAACTTAATGCATTATTATTTTAGCATAAAAAAATAACCTTTTGTAGTAAAAGGTTACTTAAATCAATATTTTTCCAAAACCTCTAATTTGTGAACCGAAAAATACATCCATTGTATCTGTTTCAAAAAAAACATCGCTGTTTTCACAAATAAAAGAATTAATTGCTTTTAAATGTAATGTAATATCTTTTTTACCAAATAATTTCTTAGTATGCTTTTTTATATATTCTTTGAAATTTTGATATATTGATATTTCATATTCTTTCTTATTTTGATAACGAATAATCACACTATACATTGAAGATGTTAATTCATGATTAACAACAATAGCATATTTAAATCTTGTTTGAATAGTATATTCAATTGAAGTTGGTGTTGAATTAATTAAAACACCATCATCTTTTACTAATTCACTAAAAATATTTTCAATATCCTTAAAGCTTCCAATCATTTTATTCTCACCCATCTTGTCGAAACGTAGTAGATTATATAAAAAAATTGAAATTTAGTAAAGGAAAAATTATCACAAAATTACACCAGCTGTCATAGTAAGTATTTTCTTGTATATTATTTTGAAAAAAGACCATAGAAAATTCTTGGTGTAGGAGCAACAAGTGAAATCAATTCCTTTGTTACTGGATGAATAAATTCAAGCCTTGATGCATGCAGACCTAATCGATTCAATGGATTTTTAGTATAACCATATTTTTCATCCTTAACGATTGGATGATTTAAATCATGCATATGAACTCTAATTTGATTTTTTCTTCCTGTATCAATTAATACCTTTAATAATGAATAATTTTGATTTTCATGAACAACATGATAATGAGTTATAGCTTTTTGCCCACTAGGATCATTTGTTGAATATACTAAATTATTTTGATTTTCTTTTAAAAATGATACAATTGTATCACTTTTTTTATCCATTTTACCTTCAACAACAGCCATATATTCTCTTACTTTTACGTATTCATTCCAATTTAATCTAAGCATAGAATGTATTTTAACATTTTTAGCAAAAACTAAAACACCTGATGTTTCTTTATCTATTCTATGTAGTACATATGGTCTTAAAGTTTTATTTTTAGATTGTAGATATCTTAAAACATATGAGTATGCACATATGGAATCCTTATCACTTTCAACTGATAGTAATCCGCTTGGTTTATCTATGGCAATAAAATCATCATCCTCATAAATAATATTAATTGAATAATACCTATTTTTTGGTGTCACTTTCGTTTTTGGTTTACCTTCTTCTCGAATAGGACGCTTAGATATTTTAACCTCATCATCCTTTGCTAGCATTAAATTATGCTGAGTAGCAACACTACCATTAACTAAAATATAATGATTAGTTAATAGATTTTTAACATTATTTCTTGATGTAGAACACTTATTCAATAAAAATGACATTAATTCTTCACTTCTATTTACTTTAAAACAAGCAGTATATTCCATCTTAGGTTCTTTTTTAAAAGAATTATTTTTATTATTTGGTCTCATTTAAAATATCCTTTCTTATTATCTAGCATCAAAAACATCATTTGCTTTATCATGCTTATCAGAGCTTGTAAAAGCACAATCCTTAAAGCTTATATTACTAGCGTAATTGATAATACCATATTCCTTTGAAATAATATTCATATTTTCAAAGCTAATATTATTAACATTAGAATCTTCAAAGCCCTCAATATTAAATATTCTACTAATACCTGTATAATTATCATCATTTGAGGAGATAACATTTTTTATTTTTATATTATCCACTTTGGTATTTGCATATTTTGAATCAATAGTATGGCACAAAACATCATAATGAGGAAGAATCCTTCCATCATAGTCCTTTGGCATTTTACATATTGAATAATTAGGATTCCAATTCAAATATATATGAAACAAATATTTAACATTTTTCATTTTTAAATTTGAAATATTAATATCTCTAATATAACCTTTTCTAGGCTTTGATGACTTTATTCTAAAGCCACAATCAGTATTAACAAACTCAATATTATTTACTTGAACATTATAAATACCACCACTAACCTCACTACCTATTGTAATTCCGTAGCCATTTAGCATTTTACAATCTTCAATTGTAATATTATATGATGGCTTATTTACTCTTAATCCATCATAATCTCTTCCTGATTTTATGGATATACAATCATCATTACAATTAATTAAGCAATTCTTTATTAATACGTCATTTGATGAATCAATATCTATTCCATCAGTGCTTGGACTATTTTTATTCTCTGATAATACAGAAATATTATTTATTGTAATATTATTTGAATATAAAACATGTAGATTCCAAAATCCTGATTCCTTCATTGTAATATCATTAATCACTATATTGTTTGAATTACAAATATATAAATTTCTCGGTCGCATACAATCATAATCAGCAGCCCATCTCATGCCCTTTGAATCATAAATTTTACGCATTCCACCAAGCATATCAGCTCCCCAATATTTACTCCACCAATATGGACCACTACCATTTATAAAGCCTTCTCCTTTTATTGTGACATTATTACAATTTATAATATTAACCACACCAACATACCAAGGCATTTCAATTCCAGCAACTCTTGTATCCATAATTGGATATTCATTATCTATGGTTGTAGCTATAATTTCAGCACCAGCTTCAAAAATAATATTCATATTACTTTTTAAAAAAATAGACGATACTAAATATTTACCTGTTTTTATTAATAAAGTCCCATCATCTAAGGAGGCAAAATCAATTAGCCTTTGAAATTCTTTTGTGACTAAAGTAGTACCTGTCTTATCCAATAAATCAGTTGTAATCATAATAATACTATTAAGCAAAATTTGCTTAATATAACCTCACTTTCAAAAATAAGCTACTTTGCTTCATAGCCAATTGATTTTATTGCTTGAACAAAAATATCTCTTGAAACATCCTTTGATAAGATAATAGTAACATTCTTTTCCTCTAATGATGCATAAGCAGAAACTACTCCATCAATTTTCATGCATTCATTTTCAACATGACTAGTACAATGCTTGCACATCATACCATCTACATTAATAATCATTTTATTTTCCATTTTATTATCCTCACATTCATTTTTAATTATTTTTTCTTTATTTGTTTTCACTTTAAATAAATTTATAGTAAGTGCATTTAAAATAACAGAAACACTTGAAATACTCATTGCGATTGCACCATACATTGGTTCCATTTTAAAGCTTCCTTTTGTTAAATAGAATAAAATTCCAGTAGCTAAAAAAACACATATAAAATTATAAAAAAATGCCCAAAACAATCCAATTTTAATAGTTCTAAGTACTCTATTACTCAATGATATAGCATTATAAACATCAAGTAAATCATTCCTTAATAGTACAATATCACTTGATTCAATTGCAACATCAGATCCACAGCCTAAACCAATTCCTAAATCAGAAACTGTTAACGCTAATGCATCATTTACTCCATCTCCAACCATTGCGACTAAATGCTTGTCATCAGTTTTTAAGCTTCTAATAATATTTGCTTTATCCTCTGGCAACACTTCAGAAATAACCTCATCCACTCCTACCTCTTTTCCTATTTTTGAAGCAGTTATCTTATTATCTCCAGTAAGCATTACAACCTTTATAGATTCATTTTTTAATAGTTTTATCGCTTCTTTAGAATTATCTTTAATTTCATCCTTTATTCCAATTATTCCAATAATATTATTGTTTTTCGATACAACTAATACTATTTTGCCCTCAGAATATAATTTGTTTATTAAATCATTATCTATTTTATCATCAAAATATTTTATATTACCAATAAAATACCTATCTTCATTTATCTTTCCTTCTAAGCCTAATCCCTCAATTTGTTTAAAATCTTTAATGTCAAATACATTCTTCTTTTTATTTTCTGTATATGTAACTAGTGAATTAGCCAGTGGATGTTCTGATTTATTTTCTATACTGTAGACTATTGATTCCAAATCAATATCTTCAAATTTAATAAAATCTGTTACCTTAGGCTTACCTTCTGTAATTGTACCTGTTTTATCGAAAACAACTGTTTTTATCAAATGTGCCTTTTCCAAAATAGTTGCATCCTTTATCAATATTTTATTTGATGCTCCTTTTCCAGTACCTACCATTATCGCAACTGGAGTAGCCAAGCCTAAAGCACAAGGGCAGGCAATAACAATAACTGTTATTGCAAAATTCAATGCTGTTTCAAAAGCATTCATATCCATAAAACTAGTAATGCGTATATAAATATAATTAGCAATAAAGGTTATCAGTGCTATTCCTAAAATCAAAGGAATAAAAATTTTTGATATTTTGTCGGCAAGCTTTGAAATGGGAGCCTTTGAATTACTAGCCTCATCTACAAGCCTAATAATATTTGCTATTGTTGAATCCTCATATGCCTTAGTAGTCTTAATCTTCAAATATCCTGATGTTAAAATAGTTGATGAGTATACTTCATCATCTTTTTTTTTATAAACAGGAATTGATTCTCCTGTTATATTTGATTGATCAACAGAACCATTACCAAAAACAACATAACCATCAACTGGAATTTTATCTCCTTTTTTAACTATTACAATATCATTTATTAAAACATCTATAGCATTAACTTCTATTTCCTTATCATCTTTTTCAATGATTGCTTTTTTGGGTGCTAAATCCATCATTTTTGATACAGCCTCAGTTGTTTTTCTTTTAGATAATTTTTCTAAAAATTTACCTAAGCTTACAAAAACCAAAATCATTCCAGCAGATTCAAAATATAAATACATATGATATTCATTATATCCTAAGCTAATCATAAATAATGAATATATGCCATATAGAATCGATGCGGTTGCACCAATTGCTATTAATGAATCCATATTAGGAGTGCCTTTAAATAATTTTGTAAATCCAGAAATAAAATAGTTCCTATTTAGATAAAGTATTGGTAGCACTATAATAAATTGTACTAATGCAAAGCCCATAGGATTCTCTTCCATATCAAAGCATTTAAATGTCGGAAATCCCCACATCATATGTCCCATTGAAAAATACACCAAAAATAAAAGTAAGACTGTTGAAATAATCAAAATCAAAAGTGAATTATCTTTAGAATTATCACTATTCTTTTTCTCAGTATATAAATAGGCTTTATATCCTTTTTTTAAAACTGCATCCTCTATTTCATTTTCACTACAATAATTATTATCATATTCAACAATCATAGTATTAGTTAATAAATTTACATTACAATTATTTACACCATTAACATGAATAACAGCTTCATAAACATGCCTCTTGCACGCTTCACATGTCATTCCTTCAATTCTAAATTTACTTTTCATCATTGAAACCTCTTAAATAAGTTAACTATTTCATCTAATACTTCATAATTACCTTTATTAACATCGTTTAATACGCAACTATGAATATGATTATCAAGCATTAAATTAGCTAAGCTTTTTATTGATTTATCAATTGCTGATAATTGAATCAAAATATCATCACAATAGCGATCATCTATGATCATATTTTTTATTCCATTCATCGAACCAACAATTCTATTTACTCTATTTATTAATTCTTTTTTTTCTTTTTCTGTTCTTATAGTTTTCTTTTCATTATTACATAAGTTACACGACATATATACCCCTCCTAGGTATATTAATTATATGTCTAATATTACAAAAAGTCAAGTGAAACTAAGTAAAAATGATTGCACAATTTTATATTCATCACAAAGAAAAAAGCTAATCTTCAATTATGAAAATTAGCTATTATGAAAGAAAATATAAAATAATTATCTGAATTAAAATTTACCCCTATTTTATTTAACTTTCTCCTAAAATCGATATCAAATTAGGAGAAAGTTTAGAAAATCTTTAGGATGTGCACAAATTTTTAGATTTTTTGTGCACATAGTTAATACGTGTACAAAATTAAATTTTCGGGGCATTTCTCAGTTTGGCCCCAATAATTTGATTTTTAAAATTGTAGTCGATGTGCAGCCTTATACTTTCTTTTACCTGTATTAACAACTTATACACTTGAAATTAATTTTAATATTAATTCATCATATATTTTACACCTTGATACTTGTTACAATGCTGATTTTGCTTTTTTAAGTCCTTCATCCAAATTAAGACTTAACTTGTTCTTCTCCTTAGTTAATTCCTCTATTGTTACTTTTTCAATATAATTTCTCATACTTTTAGGATCATAAAATAAACTATTCTCATAATATGTATCTGCTCTTTCTAGTTTTCCACCATGCTCAAGATAATTATCAATGGAGGCATCATCAAACAATCTCACATATTCTTTATATAGAATTTGGGTTGTGTGAATCATAAAACATCTATCGTATAATTCTTCTTTAGCTTTAACTCCAAATAAAGCAACATTTAACATATCAGCTTCACTAGCATAAATATAATTAATTTGTTCACTTGATAAATTTACTGGAATTAGATTTTCTTTTATCGCATCAGCATGAATTAAATAAATCAACTTTGTTAATAACCTATTACCTTGCCATTCTAATTGTTCTGATTCCTGTATTTTTAATCGTTGAAATTCTTTAATAATATATAGTTTCACTTCAGCTGAAATCCAAGATGCAAATTCTAAAGTGATATCTTTATGTGCAAAAGTACCACTATTATATCTTCCAGATTTCACTTTTATTCCTATTGAATTTGTTAATTCTATCCATCTCTTAGGGGAAATTGTAAAAGCATTCTGACCCGGTTTACTTTTAAACCCCTCGAAATCGGTGGGTTTAAAATTTATATTGTTAATTTGCTCCCATAATTTCAAAAATTCTAGTGTATCAACTTTTCTCATCCAACTAGAAATCACCATATTAGCATCTTCACTATTTTTTATTCTAGCAATATCGGTTAAACTAATATAGTCATCATCACTAATTCCCGTAATATTAATTATCTTATCTTTTACTATAATACTTTTCATTTTCAACCTCCATATTATTTGATAAGATAGAGCAGCACACTCATTAATTTATTTGTGAGTAAGGCTCTTTTCTTTTTATCTATATTTGAGAAAAAATATCGAAAAATCAGTAATTATTGTGCATATGTCAATGAATTTTCTCAACTTATATACAAAGTATATAAATGTATATTTT
>JALEQD010000052.1 GCA_022768655.1 Anaeroplasma sp. | reverse complement strand
TTTATACATCTAATAAACATTCCACAAGATAAAAACACCATAAATATTCCTACTCCTAATGGAAAATAATCATGAAATGTATTAATAGATATATAATTCTTTGAAATAAAGAACATTCTATAAATAAATTCTTCTATTATTACTAAATCCGCCAAAGCTGATGCAAAGATCATTTCCTTTAAGCCTATAACCATTAAATCTGTTTTTTCACATGCTTTTTTTAAATTCAATATCGACAAGAAAAACATTAAAACCATAAAGCCAATTAATACATACCCAGTAACACCAGAATATTCTTTATTATTTGATGCATCTATACCATTTATTTTTAGCACAACAAATGCAATAAATATTAAAGAATAAACTAATAATGACACTGTCATAACAAAATATGCTTTCTTTTTGCTTGCTCTACTTTTAGTTAAATTTTTAACAAATAATAATTTAATAATAAATATTAACAAGGTAGAAATAGATGCGACTAAAAGTACTGTAGACAATGTTAAATATGATAATACTCCTTTATAGGCGAAGCTAATAAAGGTTATAAAGGCAGAAATTGCTGTCATTTTTTTTAAGCTATTTTTATTTTTCATATATTACTCCAAATCATTATCCAGAAATTTTTCATTATTCCTAAAAATTTAGGAAAATTATCAACAAACGCATCAACAACAACAGGAACAAACTGCTTTCCTCGTTGAGAAACAATTTCATCATATGCACTCTTATAATCCCAAGCCTCTTTATAAGGTCTACGGCTTACTAATGCATCGAAAACATCAGCAAGCTTAATTACAAGCTTTTCTATTCTATCAGAAACAAATAATTAATTTTGTTTATTAATCCTTTCTTCAAATATCAATGGATATTTAATTAGTTTATCACCAAAAATATTTTCTTTTTTCATTTCAATACTACTTATTTGATGATTATCATACGTAGTATAATAAAAAATACTTTGATCTAGGTTATAACATGATGTATATATAGTTATTTCATATTTGTCATTTCCTAAATTACAACATCCACGCTGTTGCAAAACAGAATTCATAATATGAAAGTACTGATTTACACTAGATAATTCATCATCATCTGAAATAGAATTAAGCTTTACAAATGCTGCTCTTACGAATCTTGATTGACTAGATAAATCTCCTGGAAGTCCAATTGCTCCCATTCCTCTACTATACTTATTTAGTTTTATTTTATCGCTAAATTTATTTTGTGTATCACAATTTGAAATATTCATATAGTTATTTAGTGAAAACATTTGAAAATCAAATGGTGGATTATTTGTTAAAACACCAACCGGATTATCATAAATTTTAATTCCATCCTTAACTTTTTCAACTGTTATTGATTTATTCTTATCAGCAATAATCCAATGTAGCTCTGCAATAGGAAATTCATTGCTAATAGCTTGATTAACAAAATTAATACTATTAATCATTTCTATTGCATCTTCAACTGTTTTTGAAGAACTTAAAATCCACGGAATAAATTCATGTGTTAGGATATTATTTTTACCATCAATAAATTCATTATAATGTGCATTACCAACAAAATTTAAACCAGCTATTCCTAATCCAAATTCATTTACAGCCTCATAAAATAGAGGAGATTCATTATAAACATGAGCTACTCCCATAATAGCATAATTAGATTTTTTCTGTTCTAAAAATTTGAAATTAAAAACATAATTTCTAGGAACAATAACAAATTCCTCTCCATAAGAAAACTCATAATCTAAAGTTCTTCCAAAATAACAATCCTTAGTTTTATAAGTAACTGCAGTACACATAAAAAACCTCCTATGTTTTTAGAAATAAAAAGAACTGATATACAGCTCTTTTTTAATACTACTTAATTTCTACTAGCCATCCCTCAGGAGCAGGAATTGTGCCCATTTGAATACCTCTTAAGGTATCATATAGCTTCTTTGTAATTTCTCCCATTTCATTCATTCCTGATGGAAGATTAATTTCCTTTCCATGATCAACAATTCTACCAACAGGTGAAATTACAGCTGCAGTACCACATAATCCACACTCTTTAAAAGACTCAAGTTCTGATACATATACTTCTCTTTCTTCTACCTTTAAATTCAAATAATGTTCTGCAACATATAATAATGATCTACGTGTAATAGAAGGTAAAATTGAACTTGATTTTGGTGTAACTACAGTATTATCCTTAGTTACAAATATAAAATTTGCTCCACCAGTTTCTTCAACCTTTGTTCTTGTTGCTGCATCTAGATACATATTTTCATCAAATCCCTGATTATGTGCATCAACAATCGCATGTAAGCTCATTGCGTAATTTAATCCTGCCTTAATATGTCCTGTTCCATTTGGTGCAGCTCTATCAAAATCACTTATTCTAATTGTTAAAGGCTTAACTCCACCTTTGAAATATGGTCCAACAGGAGTAGTAAATACTCTAAACATATATTCCTGTGCAGGCTTTACTCCAATTACAGCACTACTACCAAACATATATGGTCTTATATATAATGAAGCACCTGTTCCATATGGTGGAACTGAATTCATATTTGCTTTAACAGTATCCATAACTGCCTGTAAGAATTTTTCCTTAGGGAAAATTGGCATTTCCAATCTTTTTGCTGAATCAATCATTCTTTCTGCATTCAAATCTGGACGGAAACAAACAATTCTTCCATCTACTGTTTCATATGCCTTCATTCCCTCGAAGCATGTTTGCGCATACTGTAAAACACCAGCACTTTCGTGAATTGTTACAGTATTATCAGTAACAAGCTTACCATCATCCCATTTTCCATCCTTATACATTGATACATATCTATAATCTGTATCAACAATACCAAATCCTAAATTTGACCAGTCAATATCCTTTTTCATATACTCCTCCAAAAAAATATTTATTTAATATATTATACCATTTTTTTTAAAATAAGAATATGTATAAATAAATATTTATCATATTTTTACTAATTATTAAACTTAATATTTATATCTAATTCATATGATTTATTCTTAATTTTATAATAATCATAATTTAAAATATCTATTTTATTTTCTATTTCTAATGCTTCTATAATATTCTCTTTAAGCTTATTTTCTAAATATTTATTTTTTTCTATACCATCACAAGAATAAATTATCTTGCATTCAGCCTTAATTTTTATATATATTTTATCCTTATATTTATATTTAACATCATATTTTTCAAAAGAAGCTTCAATACAATTATCATTATATTCTAGGCTTGAATTTGATTTTAAGAATTTATAGCCACTATCATTATCAGGTATAATATTACATTTTCTTGAAATGAAGCATATTCCCTTACCATTTAATGATAATTCATCATCCCATATTTTTTCTATATTAATCAAGGGAATACCAAACACCTTATTATCTAAATAATTTCTTGCAAAATTTAAATAATGTATTGGATTTGCTGATAAAAAAACATATTTGCTTAAATTAGGCTCAATAAGCATAGTTAATATTAAGCTTTCATTATTAGGATTTTTTATTGAAAAAATATCTTTGATACTTTCATTAGTTGCAAAAACATCAAAATTAATATCCAACTTATCACTATCTCTAACATAATAAATAAACTTCATAATATCAGATTCATTCAGCATGCTTTCATGTAAAACAAAGCTTGAAATATGCTTAAAATTCATCGTAAGTGTAGATGATAATTCTAAATTACTAAATACATCAGATATTGTTTTTCCTAAAACAGTAGCTATACTCTTTTCCTCACCATTTTCTTTTTTAGTACCTAAATCATTTGTACTTGGAAGAAAAAAATAACCAATATAATTATCTATTCTGTGCTCAAGACCTACTATTGCAATATATTCGCTTTGATATATAACGCTTTGATTCAAGCACGAGCTTAAAAAAATACATATAAATAAAATATAAATAATACTAATTATTTTTTTCATTATTTTTTGCCTTCTTATATATATTATTGACCTTCATAGCCTTATCCCTTTTTATATTTTTTATTGATGAATTTGTTCTAAAAAATTTAATTATACCCTTAAAATCAAACGGTAAAAATGGATAAAAATAATGAACACCTAAGCTTTTTTGATTATATAAAAAATAAAATAATATTATTAATGTACTCACAACACCGAAAAGTCCAAAATACAAGGAGCTAATTAGACAAATAAGCCTAATACTGCTTATTGCCGCAATAGTTGTTGTATTACTTGTTCCTACAAAGGTCATTAAAAAAGAAATAGCACAAAAGGTAATAACAAAAACACTTGCTATTCCACTTTCAACTAAATTCTCACCAATAATTATTCCACTTATTAAAACAACAGTTGATGAAATTGTAGTTTTTGGCTGCCTAAAGCCTATCAAATAAAATAGCTCTAATAACGATAGAACAACAAATATTTCAATAAATTGAGGTAATATTATACCCCTTTGATGTTCCTTTAATATAGAAATAATTCTAAGCGATAGTGAATTAGTTTGAAAGGTTGTAAAAGAACAAAAAACACCTAGAAATATAGTTGATATAACAATAGATAATAATATGAATAGTTTTTCAAAAAAAGGATAAAAAAACACATTCATATTATCAATTCCCATTCTACTTTGAATTGTAAATGTTACAGGAAAAACAATAGCATAAGCAATTCTATCAATAATGATTAGAAATTCACCATTCAATAATCTTCTAGATGCTAAATCAGGACTACCTACATATTGATAGATAGGAAAAATACAATTCTTTTTAAAATAAATCATCAAATCCTCAGCCGATATTATTGCATCAACATCAATTTTTCTTATTATTTTTTCAATTTCATATTTCATTGTCCTATCATGTATATCATTTATATATAGAAGGCTTATATTTGTCTTGCTTCTTCTTCCAACCATATAATTATCAATTATTAATTCCGAATCCTTAACCCTTGTTCTAATTAAAGCAATATTTTCCTTAAAATTTTCTACAAATCCATCTCTAGCAGTAAAAGCACCCTCAGCCTCAATGTTAGATTCTTGAGTTTTTCTTGTTGGTGATTTTGAAATATCTAAGGCATAATAATTAAGATTTCTTTTTAGTACCATAATTCCAGAAAAAACTAATTGTGCTATAAGATTCTTATCATTATCTATTTTTTTACATATACCAGGAAACATCATATCTAAATCAGTAGATATATCATTTTGAATTTTTGGGTATAAATCCTTCATAAATTCTAAAATATTACATTGCCCCTCTTGATAACAAATAACACAATTATAAAATGTATCCTTTATTATAACATCAGTATTATTCTTAAACTGTTCAAGCATTTCTATACCTCCACATTAACCAAATGGAAAATATTCCAGAAAGCATTAGAACAATCATCATCGTAAATATTAATTTATTAATATAATTAAAAAACAAAAAATAACAAGCAAAGCAAAGAATGCTTATAATACATATTGCTGAGTAATATATATTTTTAGAATTATTTGTATATGAGGTTAAGCTTAGCATATATGCATTCTTAAAAATTGAAGATGTAGTAAGAATAAAAATATATACAAAATCAAAGGTTCCATTAAATCTAGAAATAGGCGATATTGAAAATACCATAAGTCCTGAAAATAGGTTACCTTTATATAAAATATCTCCCGCTGTTAAGGAAAATAAAATATATTCAAAGGAAAAAATCATACCACATATTCCTAATGATAATAACATATTATTTTTGGTTAAAGAAACATTGTCAGATAAGATTAATAATAAATTATCAAAGAAAATAATTAATGAAAACAATATAATCATAAATAAATTAGGTTTAAATTCAAAATTTCTAAACAGCATAAAAACATCAACATTAGTAAAATTTGAAATATAAATCGAATAAAAAAGTAAACTTAAAATTCCAAAAAAAGTATATATTTCTATTACCTCATAAGGCTTTAGCTTTGATAATATTATAATTGGTAATAATAATCCAATAATAAGAAAAATAGGCATTATATCCTTATAAAACATCTCATGAATTATATATGAAAGAATTATTATAAATAATATAATTCTGAGAAAAATAATCATATTGTAAAAATATTTAAATTTAGATTTTATATATAGATTAAAAATATTATAATTAAATATTTTTTTAGGAATAATCATAAATAATATCGATACTATTGTTAAAATTATTCCAATATACATATTTCCATTAATCCCATATGTATCATAAAAATAAGGAAAAACTAATAATCTTAATGATAAAAAATTATAAAAAACAATAAATAAAAAAAGACTAGCTTTTGAAGTCCTCATACTATCACCAATAATAGTATTGTCATTTTTAAACTAGTCTATTTATTTTTATTTAAAATATGTCTTCTTTTTACCCTTTTCGAAATAATCAAATCAATAGCCTGAGGAATAACCTTTACATCAATATGTTTTTCCTTACCAAATTTTTCACCATCTGTATTGTATCCTACTAAATCTTGTGAATCCACTGAAAATTCCTTTAAATCGAAATGTGAAATATTATGCTTATAAGCCTCACCAAATAATAAAAACATACCAAAATCAATTATATTCATTATTTTTGTTGTTCTTCTAATTAATGTTACTTTTAAATTTCCATCATCTAAATATATTCTTTTCTTTCTATGAAGCTTAAAACCAGCTAAATATCTTGTATTTAGAGCTAAAAATAAAGAATATTCTCCAGATATATTTATATCTGAATTATGTAAATTTATAGATATTGGCTTAGTAGAATTAAATGATTTTAAACCCTGCAGATAATATGCAAATCTACCAACATTTTTCTTAATTTTATGTGGTGCATCATAGCTTATTTCAGTCAAGCACCCAGCTGCAAGACCATAAATAAAATATGAATCATTTATCATAAAAATATCAACCTTTGAGCTTGAACCATCTAATATTTTTTTCATTGTCTTTTTAAGATTTTTTCTTAGTCCCAAAGTTGTTGCGGCATCATTGCAGGTTCCATTTGGAATAAATGCAACAGTAGGCTTTCGCTCTAGATTCATAATTCCATTAACAACCTCATTAACTGAACCATCTCCACCAATCACAACGATTAAATCATAAATGAAACCACATGTTTTAATATGCTCAGTTACACTTTTTGGTCCAGTTGACTTAAAATGCTCAACGATTTCATATTTTGTTTTTAGCTGTGTGCAAATATAAGAAAGCTTTTTTAATGCTTTATTTTTGCCACTGAATTTATTATATGCTACAAGTGCACGCATAAAACACCTCAAAATATATATCCTTAGTATATATTATAAGATATATTTAATAAAAATAAAACTATTAAAAATAAAATGGTGTCATAAACATGAAAATGTTTAAAAACACCACAAATTTAAAAATTATTTATCTTCAGGAATTGCCTTAGAAACAGCAACAGCAATCGCACCAGGACCTATATGACATGAAACTGAAAGTGAAAGTGGATCACAAATCAATTTAACACCAGGAAATTCTTCTTCGACATCCTTTTTTAATCCATTTATATCTGTTAAATCAACACCTGTATATGCTAAAGCAACACGAACATTATCAGTTCTTCCATCAATATCCTTTAAATAGCCATTAATACATTCCTTACAAGCATCTATCATAATACGCTTTGCATTTGGAATTGTTCTATTCATCATTCTAAATTTATCAAGCTTCTCACCTTTAATTAAAAGGACAGGCTTTATTTTAAGTAATGATCCAACTGCAGCTGCTGCTGGAGTAATTCTTCCACCCTTTTTCAAATACTTTAGTGTATCAAGCATAATAAAAATGTCTGATTGCATTTTTACCTCAACAAGCTTATCATGTATTTCTTTAGCTGAATATCCTCTATCTCTTAATTCCATCGCATCAAATACAGAATGCTTTTGTGTAACAGATATTCTTTGATTATCAACAACAAAAACCTTACCATCATAATTAGCTTTTGCAGCAAGTGTTGCAGAATGACATGACTCAGATAATCCGCTTGACATTGGAATATATACAACAGAATCATGAGTTTCTAACAATTCATCCCAAATAGATGTAACAAGACCAATAGAAGGCTGAGAAGTTGAAACATTTGCACCATCTGTTAATTTTTCATAAAATCCTTGTTGTGATAAAGTAATATCCTCTAAATATTCCTCGCCATCAATTGTAAATGGCATAGGAACAACTGTTATACCTAATTGCTTTCCCTCTGCTTGTGTGATACCACTATTGCTATCTGTCATTATTGCAATTTTACTCACATTAAACAACTCCCATCAAAAACATCAACTCTTGACATATTATATCAAATCAATAATATAATGTCAAACTTGTTTGTCATTTTGACAAATCATAAACTTGTTTGTCATTTTGACAAATCATAAATCCTTTATTTTAGCATCTATAATAACTTTATCATCCTTTGGCTTATTTGAACCATTTGAATTATTATTCTTATTTAATAATAATAAAATAATACTAGCTAATCCAAAGATAATTAATATACCACCAAACACTAATATAACATATTTGAAAATAGTTGAGGCAGGAACAAAAAACAAAAATACAGCAATAATAAATAATGGTATTTCTGATTTTAGCTGTTCCTTTTTATTTTGAGATAAGACAATTCTTATTATAGGCATAATTATAAGCCATATAGCTAATATAATACTTATAACTGTATCATGCCAAAACATAAAAAGAAAACCAATTACTACTGAAACAGTAGAAATGATTGCCATAGATAAATACCTTTTATCATTTGAATAAGCACTCCAATATGCTAAACATGGAAGTATATTAGAAAAAATAATCATTAATCCTATGACAAAAAATAGCATATTAATTAAAACATCATATGGAATTACGACCATTAAAATACCAACAACAATCGCAACAATTGCCCTTGATAGAATTCTTCTTCGTTTAATCCTTTCATCATCAAACATTTCAAACATAATTTCACTCCTTATTTATTATAAGATTCCTTTATTTCTAACAATTCAAAATACTTTTCCGTCTTTTCATCTAAAATTTGAGATTTCGAAGAAATATCCTTCTCCAAATCCATCATCTTATGAAAATCTGTAGTTTGCATTGATAAGCTTTTTTGCAAAGCTAATATTTCATTTTCCAAAATAGGTATTTCCTCTTCTAGCTTAAGAATTGAATTTCTTATTGAAGCAGGAAGCTTATTTTTATTTCTAGCTTCAGCTGTCTTTTTTTCTGTAGCAATAATATTTTTACTACTAGCTTCTATATATTCACTGAAGCTTAAATTAGTTTCTGATATTCTTTTATTTTCAAACACAAAAAGCTTATTACATATTTTATCTAAAAAATATCTATCATGACTAACTAATAAAACCGGACCTTTAAAATTCAACAAATAATCCTCTAATATTTCTAATGTATATAAATCAAGATCATTTGTTGGTTCGTCAAATATTAATACATTAGGGTTTTGTATCAATACCTTAACAAGCTGTAATCTTCTTTTTTCTCCACCTGATAGCATTTTTACCTTCGAATATTGTAATTCCTTCGTAAATAAAAAATTTTCTAAAAGTACTGATGCAGTAATTGTACCATCTAATGTTTCAATTAAAGATTGTTGTTCTTTTATGTAATCTATTGTTCTAATTTCTGGATCAATAAGCTCTAAATGCTGTGAAAAATAACCAATTTTTAAGGTTTCACCTATAATAAGCTCACCAGAATCTAATTGTTCTTGTCCCATTAGGATTTTAAAAAAAGTTGTTTTACCTACACCATTATCTCCGACAATTCCAATAATATCATTTCTTTGAATATCAAATGAAAAATCATCAAACAGCAATAAATCACCAAAAGACTTTTTACCATTTTTCATTGAAATTAATGTTTTTCCTAATCTTGTTGATATAGATGAAAATTCCATAGAATTATGCTCATTAAATTCAATCTTACTTAATTCATTAAATCTTTCTATTCTGCTTTTCGATTTTGTTCTTCTAGCTTCTACTCCTCTATGTAACCATTCAGTTTCTTTTTTTAGAATAGATTTTAGTTTTTTCTTTGCACTTTCTTCTAAGGCTAATCTTTGTGCCTTTAATTCTAAAAAGGTTTCATAATTTGCTTCATATACATAGATTTTTCCAAAATCTAATTCCATCATTTTATTACATACTCTTTGTAAAAAATATCTATCATGAGTAACCATCAATAGCCCATGCTTCCATTTGATCAAATATTTTTCTAGCCAAGAAATTAATTTACTGTCAAGATGATTTGTTGGTTCATCTAATATTAATAAATCACAATATGTAACTAATACCTTGCACAATGCTAAGCGCTTAAGCTCTCCTCCAGATAAATTATTAGCACAAATTGTTGGATCATCAAACCCAAGCTTTGAAAGCATTGATTTTGCTTCGTAGTCCTTAATTGGATGAGCTTCAGTAGATTCACTTAAAACAATATCTAATAGAGGAATGTCTTTTTCAAACACCGGATCTTGGGGCAAATAATTAATAATCATATTACCAGATTTAGTAATTGTCCCTGAGTTTGGACTTTCAATACCTAGTATTAGCTTAAGAAGTGTGGTCTTTCCCGTGCCATTTACTCCAACAATACCTACTTTGTCAGAATCACTAATAGAAAATGATGCTTTATCTAAAATTTTTCTTTCAACATATCTAAAATCAACATTATCAAAAGTAATTACCATAATATTTGAAGCACCTCACTTTCTATACATTTTATTCATTAAAAAATACTACTGAATTCATAATCGGAACATATACCTTATTTTCACCATACTCTTCAAATAATCTTAAAACAGATTTTGAGTGAATTATAGCTTTATTATCATTACTAAATATAGCACAGGTATAATATGAACCTCTTTTTTCATATTGACCGTTTCCATCATGTGGATCTATAAAATCAAAATAAACATCCAAAATATCAACTACATCTACTTTATTTTCATCATATTCTATAAGGACTGAATTTCTCTTAACCATTTCTTCATTCTCTAAAGAAATTGTATAACCTGAAATAATATAATTAATACTTAAATTCTTTAACAATTCAATAAATTTTTTTGAATCACCTAAAGCTAATTCAATTGTTTTAATACTACTGCAATCATATTTAAATTCTGACTTAGAAGAATAATATTTATATCCTATATTTTTATAAATATGATTAGAAATTGGGTTTGATTTATCCACATATAAATAAGGAATTTTATTAGATTTTAAAATATCTAAAGTTAAAGCTGTAACAATTTTAGTAGCATAACCTAAACCTCTAGAATCTATTGAAGTATATACATTTGAAATAGAGGATATATTTAAAACATCTCTTCTTTTTGCCATTGCTTTAATATTATTATTTTGAATAATTAATTTATAATTCATGTAATCATTTGCATATCTTTTCGAAAATGATATATAATCGGATAAATCATCCCCAAGTGCTTCTTGAACAAATTTTTTATTTAATACGTATATATTTGAGCAATCAGAAATTTTTGCAGGAACAACTTCTTTAGTATCACACTCTTTTACCTCATCACATTTTAAAATATCAAAGGCAAAGCTTACCGTATGACTTCCACCATATATTTTTTCATATTCATTTAAAAAACATTCTCCAAGCTTTTCTTCACATAATATTTTATCGAATTGTAAATTATGATTTCTTAACACCTCTACAGCAAAAGAACATAATGCTTCATTTCCATAAAGCATTAAACCGAATGAATTCATATATAACAAAAACATAAATGATTTATCATCGTATACCTTAATTATATAGTTATTCCTAGAAAAATCAGTAATAAGCTTAGCATCCACTACAAAAAAAGCTAAATTTATTGGGTCACTACTTAAAATATTTATATTGTCATTTATAAAATCTATTCCATTTTCATATATTTTATACATAAATAATCACCTTAAAAATTAAATTAAAAGGCCGGTTTAACCGACCTTTTTTCTACTATAGTTAAGCCTTAACAACGTTCTTTGCTAATTGGCCTCTTTCTCCTGTTTCTACATCAAAAGTAACTTCTTGTCCTTCTTCTAATGTCTTATAGCCATCTGCTACAATTGCACTAAAATGAACAAATACATCTTTACCTTCTTCAGAAACAATGAAACCAAAACCCTTTTCAGCGTTAAACCATTTAACTTTTCCCTTCATAGATACTACTCCTTTCAAACCTTCTTATAGAAAATACTTCTATTGATATAATTATACAACATAGTTTTTTTTAAAACAACAACAATTTACATTGTTTTTTCGCATATTTTAGGTTTTTTTAGGCACAAAATGAAAGAATAAACAATTATTGCACCTAAAATTACAAAGGATAATATTTTATATGTAAAGCCATATCCCATTATTTCAATAATATATCCTACAGTATTATTTAAAGTAAATTGAAAAAGCGAAGATAGAACTGATAAAATTATTGCCGCAGTAGTTACATTTTCAACTCCAACAAGCTTAATTAAATAACGAATATGGAAAAACAAAAATATACCATATGCTACTCCTCTTAGACATGAAAATGGTATTAAAATATATAAAGGTAGATCCGTAAAGCTAATAACATATACTTTTAAGAAAAAGCATAATCCAAATATTAATATTAGATAAATATCCTTAGTCTTGCTAAATAGTTTCCCTGATATAAGTAAGAATACTGTTTCAAAAACTAGTATTAGTGCATTAACAAATGAATATTCTGTTGTTGTTAATCCTTTAACTTGAGTATATATAATTGAAACATAGCTATCTGTTACTGTTGAAACTGTAATAACTAAAATATAAAAAATAACATAAAATATAAAGCTTTTATTTTTAATTATTCCAAAATAATCTCTTTTCTTTTCATTTTTATTTTCTATATCACTTTGTTTTCTTAATAGCAATGAGCTTATACCAGTTAAGATAAATATTATACCAGATATGCAAAACACCCATGTAAAGCCAATAGTTCCAATTAAAATACCAGAAATAGGAACACCAACTAAATAAGCAATTGAGCCCATCACTCTAATATTTGAATATTTTTTACCAGTTTTTTCACATATTGAGGAAGCATATCCATCAAGTATATTATAATATGGCCCTGAGGAAACAGCAAGTAAGCATGTTAAAACCATTATTAATGATGGCAAATCCATATTGCCATAAATAATTATTAATATTCCTTCTATGATTGTTAATATAAACAATAAAAACCTACTAACCTTATTATTTTTAGCAACAATACTCCAAATCGGATTAACAATTAAGCATGTGATAGTTGTTATTGAAGTAATTGTTCCTATCATTCCTTCTTTTAATCCTATACTTGCTAAATATAAAGCAGTATAGGAATAAAACATAGAATCAGCAAAAAAACGCAAGAAAAATATAAATTTAAGATAATAATAATTTTTTGTTAATTTTTCTTTCATAGCATAACCTAAAAAAAGACTCATTTGAGTCTTTTTAATTGTTTTCTTTTTCTGAACGCATCTTTGAATCATATTTTTTACGTTCAACAGTATCTAGTATTTTCTTTCTTAATCTAATATGCTTTGGTGTAATTTCAACTAATTCATCATCATTAATAAATTCTAGACATGCTTCTAATGATAAAACTCTTGGTTTCTTTAAAACAACTGTCATATCCTTATTAGATGAACGAGTATTTGTTTGTTGTTTTGCTTTAACAACATTTACTGCTAAATCTAGATTTTTATTTGCTTCTCCAACAATCATACCCTCATATATATCTTCGCCAGGAGAAATAAACATTACACCACGATCCTCTAAAGCACCTATTGAATATGCTGTAGATTGTCCTTGTGCCATTGAAACTAATACACCAGTAGTTCTTTCACCTACTGATACACTTTCAACAGGCCTATAATCAATAAAGCTGTGATTGATAATACCATATCCTTTTGTATAAGTCATAAAATCAGTATTAAATCCAATTAATCCTCTTGAAGGTACAGTATATATTAATCTTGTTTGTGTTTCTGTATTAGTCATTGTTTCCATTGTACCCTTGCGGTTTCCCATCATTTCAATTATAGAACCTGCACACTCATTAGGTAAATCAATTACACAATACTCATATGGTTCACACATAACGCCATCGATTTCCTTCATGATTACTCTTGGTCTAGACACTTGAAATTCAAAGCCTTCTCTTCGCATATTTTCAATTAAAATACCAAGATGTAATTCTCCACGTCCTGAAACAATCCATTCCTCAGAGGATTCAATTCTTGAAACCCTTAATGATACATCCTTTTGAACCTCTTTGAATAATCTTTCTTCAATTTTTGTTGCAGTAACACTTTTTCCATCCTTACCGCAGAATGGTGATGTATTTGTACCAAATGTCATTTGTACCGTTGGTTCGGAAATATGAATTGGCTCAAGAGGCTCTTCATTTCCTACTGTACAAATAGTTTCACCAACAGATATATCTCCAAGTCCTGATACAGCAACAATATCTCCTGCTTTACCCTCTTGGATTTCAATTCTATCTAATCCATAAAAGCCATAAAGCTTTTGAACTCTAAATTGCTTAATTGACCCATCAGCTCTGCAACAAGAAACAACCTCACCAGATTTTATTGTTCCGCGAGAAATTCTACCAATTCCAATTCTACCAACAAAATCAGTATAATCTAATAATGCTGGTTGCAATTGAAGTGGTGATTCACTATCCATATTAGGTGCTGGAATATGTTCAATTATCATATCAAGCAGTGGACCCATACCACTTGCTTGTGTAGATATGTCACTGTCAAGTGAGCAAGTATTATTTACTGCAGATGCAAAAACAACTGGGAAATCAAGCTCATCCTCATCACAGCCTAAATCAATAAATAATTCTAATACCTCATCAATAACCTCTAAAGGTCTTGCTGAAGGCTTATCAACCTTATTGATTACTACAATTGGCTTTAAATGAGCCTCAAAGGCCTTTTTTAAAACAAATCTTGTTTGTGGCATAGTTCCTTCATAAGCATCAACAACTAATACTACACCATCAACCATTTTCATTATTCTTTCAACCTCACCAGAAAAATCAGCATGGCCTGGTGTATCAAGAATATTAATCTTTGTATCTTTATATTTTATTGCTGTATTTTTTGCTAAAATTGTGATTCCACGTTCACGCTCTAAAGCATTTGAATCCATAACACAATTATCTATAACCTGATTGTCTCTAAAAGTATGTGAGCTTTTTAATAATGTATCTACTAAAGTAGTTTTTCCATGGTCAACATGGGCTATGATTGCAACATTTCTAATATCCATTTTATCCACCTAAATATAATAATTTTTAACCTAATAAATTATATCAAATAATATTTATATATTTTAAAGAAAACGTTATTATAAAATACATTTATTATTTTATTTTATTTACAAGATATCTAATAAACTGTTGAGCACATCGTCCTGATAAGGAACCATACGTTAATTCCCAGCTAGCTGCTTCTTTTAATAATGTAGTCTCATCAATTCTAATATTATTGTTTTGAGCTAGCTCAACAACCATATTTTTAAATTCCTTAAATGATAATGAACCGTAATAAATTTGTAAGCCAAATCTATAAGCTAAAGAAAGCTTTTCAGCCTGTGATTCATTTCTATGTAAATCATCAAGCTTATTATCAGCACTTGTTTCCTTAATTAAATGCTTTCTATTACTTGTTGCGTAAATAACAACATTATCAGGCTTTGGTTCAATTCCACCCTCAATTATGCTTTTTAAATATTTATATTCTATTTCATTTTCCTCAAATGATAAATCATCCATATAAATCATATAAAAATATGGTCTTGATCTTAAGGTATGAATAATATTGGAAATTTCTTCCATCTGATGCTTATATACTTCAATTATACGTAATCCATCATCAAAAAATTCATTTAATACTGCCTTGATAGATGTAGATTTTCCAGTTCCAGAATCACCATATAATAATACATTATTATAAGGTCTACCTGAAATAAAATTCTTAGTATTTTCAATTAATAATTTCTTTTGATAATCATAGCCTATTAAATCATCAAATGTAACATTTAAAACATTATAAATTGGATATAAAACTCCATTTTCAACTCTAAATGCTTTATATAATGCCATTTCTCCAATTCCCTTATTTTTATAAAAATTAATAATAGAATTATAAAAAGAGGAAAAGCTATTATCAATTTTAGAATATAAATCATTTATGATTTTTGAAATGCTAGTATCTTCCTTTTTAAAATCAAATGAAGAAATTTTATCTATCACATTTGATTCATAGCTATATAATTCATAATATTTTTTCAAATCCTGTTCTACATAAGAAATATTACCAATCACAGGCTTATTACGTTCTATAGCAAGCGTATATGGATTTTCATTAAATATTAAAATATATAAAATATACTTCTTCCATAAATTTCCATTTATCCCATTTTCTACAGAAAAAGATATTATTTTAGATAAAAATTCATCCTCACCTGATATTTCATTTTCTAATGCTAAAAATGAATCTAAAATATCTTTTCTTTTTATATCATTAAACAAATAAAACATAATAAAGACCCAAATCAATTAAGCTATAATAATTGATATTCCTTTCCCCTCATTAGGCTATTTACATAAAAATTATACTTTTATTTTCATATAAATGCAATTTAATAATTCAAAAACATCTTTATTACTTATAATAATATTGCTGTATCAGTTTAAGAACATCAGAAAGTAAAACATTTCAACACAGCAATGTATGCAAAACATATCTTTATTTCAATTGCTTCAATATAAGCTATTTTATGAATAGGATGTTCTTTAGAATAAAAAAAGGTCTGATATTTTTTTATCAAACCATTGATGTCAATATGGCGCACCCAAGAGGACTCGAACCCCTAACCTTTTGATCCGTAGTCAAACGATCTATCCAATTGATCTATGGGTGCATACTAAGTGGCGGTCTGGACGAGACTCGAACTCGCGACCTCCGCAGTGACAGTGCGGCATTCTAACCAACTGAACTACCAGACCATTTCATAACGCTCGTTTATTTTAACATATTAGTATTTTTAATGCAAGTATTTTTTTTATAAAATTTACACTATTATATCAAAATGTTACTTATAAATCACTACAAGGAGATGGCAAAATAGTCATCTCCTTGTGTAATCATATTAAATTAATCTTTTGCAATTTCTTTAATTGCTGTAACTGTTGATGCAAGACTTTGAATTTCAGATGGAATAATAATCTTTGTTGCTTGACCATCAGCTACCTTTTGCATAGCCTCATAGCTTTTTAATTTTAAAACCTCTTCAGTAACCTTAGCATCCTTTAGCATTTTTAAACCTTGAGATTCTGCTTCACGAATAAGCTTAATACCCTCAGCTTCTGCAGTTTTCACCTTTAAAATTTGTTCTGCTTCACCTTCAGCCTTTAAAATCATAGCTTCCTTTTCAGCATCAGCACGAAGAATTTGAGATTCCTTTTGACCTTCAGCTAGTAAAATTTGGCTCTTCTTCTCACCTTCAGCTAATAATATCTTTTCTCTACGTTCACGTTCTGCACGCATTTGACGCTCCATGGCATCACGAATATCCTTTGGAGGTAAAATGTTTTTAACCTCAACACGATTAACCTTAATACCCCATGGGTCAGTAGCTTCATCTAAAATAGAACGCATTTTTGTGTTGATTATATCACGGCTTGTTAATGTTTCATCTAAATCTAATTCACCAATAATATTACGTAATGTAGTTGCGGATAAATTTTCAATTGCCGCAATAGGATTTTCAACACCATAGGCAAAAAGCTTAGGATCTGTTACTTGAAAGAATACAACTGTATCAATTTGCATTGTAACATTATCCTTTGTAATAACTGGCTGAGGATCAAAATCCTTAACCTGTTCCTTCATTGATACTACATAAGAAATACGATCAATAAATGGAGCTAAAAAGTGAAGACCTACACCCCAAACAGAATGGAATCCTCCTAAACGCTCAACAACATATTTGTTTGTTTGCTTAACAATTCTAATCCTTGATATTAAATAAGCAACAACAATTAAAATAATAACACTTAAAACTATACCAACTACTAAACCTGCATTTGAACTTAATACTGTTAACATAAATTATAATCTCCTTTAAATTAATTTTACTACAGCCTTGTTACCGTTTAAAGCAACAACCTCAACTACTGAACCAGTTTCAATTGATTCAGTTTCATTTTCCATAAGCATAGCTTGATAAATAATACCATTAAGCTTGACTTCACCATTTTCATATTTTGTAATTGTTTTTTCAACCTTTACTCTTTTTCCCACAAACTCATCAACATTTGTAAATCGTTCGGAGCGTTCCATTAATTTTTTAACAAATGGTCTTGTAAATATTAAAGTAACTAATGAAATAACACTAAAGATTATGATTTCAGCCCATATTTCTACAAATGAACATATTAATAGTGTTACTAATGCCCCAATCGCAAACCAGATTGATACAAAATTTTGAGTGGAAGCCTCTAAAACAACTGCAACTACAAAAACAATTAGCCAAACCCAAATCATGTAATCCATTATTTTTTCTCTCCTTTCATATTTAATACAATTGCTTTTATTTTTTCATCATATATAGCATCAAACTTTAAAAAAGATTTCTTTTCAATACTCAAATTAAAGCATGAGCAAATATATTCTACCATCGCACGAGAGCATACTCGAGCATATGTTTTTGATGTAGATACTGGTAATAAAGATGACTGAGGTATTTCTCCACTTAAGGCATAATCCTTATTGATCATAAAAATATAAACCTTAGACTCTTCTTTATCTATTCCAATTCGAACCCTATATGCAAATTCGAAATACTTAAGCATAGATTTATTGAAAGTAATGTGTGCCTCGTATATTGATGCTGATCCAACAGTATCTTCATTATTAAAAAATTGAATCATACAGTTTACCTCCTTACATTCATTATTATACTACATCATTATTTTAAATTCAATAAAATTCATAAAAATTTTTATATATTAAAAAGGCAGTGAATATTCACTACCAATTTAATATATTATATTTTTTTAGTTTTAGAATCATCAAACTCAATTAAATGATCCTTGTATAATCCGCCATAGGCACGTTTAAAAGCTTTTCTACTCATATTAGGAAATATTTTTGCAATATCTTCACTAGAAGATTTTGCTGTAAGCTTCATTAAACCATGATGCTCATTTAGATATTTCAATATTTCATCTCTATCAGTATCAATTAATTCTTCCTTATGAGCATTAAGTGTACCATAATATTCAGAATCTAACTCCTTAGTAATAGTAACCTCTACCCTCATTCCTAATCGCAATATACCTCTTAATTGATTTAGAGGTACAAATACATAAATTTTATGTAAAGTTACTATGCCTACACCCTTTTCGTTTATACGCGCAACATATCCATTAACATGCTCATATAATGCATACTTTATATCCTTTGGATACAGTTCCTTTATTTCAAATCTATTTAAAGGTTTTCCTACTAAAATATCATTTTTCTTTTTCAATCTTATAAATAAATAATCACCTGCTTTTGGCCATTGTTCTTCATCATATGGTAAATAATCCTTTGATACTAAAACATCCTTAGGAGTACCAACATTAACAAACACTCCAATTCCTTTTAAAACATCTACAACCTCAGCAAAATTAGCATCCTCTAATGTAACCTTGGGCTCTATCATAGTAGCAGTTTTTCTTTTTTCCTTATCTGAATAACAAAACACATCAACAACCTCGCCAATATTAAGCTCACGTGTTGATTGCTTAAAATGTAGTAATATCTCATCAGTACCATCAGATAACATATAGCCTAAATCAGATTTTCTTAAAACAGTTAATCTGTTTGTATGTCCTAATTCTATCAATTACGATCACCATCCTTATAATTTCGATCAGTTTGTTTTAGATACATTTCCTTTCTTTCTTGAAAGGATCTCTTCTTTTTTGGTGCTTCATACTTTTTTATTAATTCTTTTTCTTCTAATGTTAAAGCTCTATCATTCTGTTTCATTTTCTAAATCCTCTAAAGAAGCATTGAATTCCTTGATTCCATGTTCTTCTAATACTTTAATAATTCTACATATATTATCTTCTGTCTGATATGTATCTGGTATACCTTTATTGTAATGAATTTCTATAAAGCATTTATCCTTAGTATATAAACACAAAATATTCTCTAAAACTCTTTGTTCAAGTGCATATTCGGAAAGATTAGATATATTAATTTTGAAATCATCCTTTGGAATTAATTTTTTCACAAAAAATCCACCTATTTTTTGAAAAAATAAATCATTATTCTTTTGTGATAAAATAAAATCACCATAGCCTTCATTATAAATCTTTCCAATATTATTTTTTAAATATATTACACAAGGCTTACCACCTTTAATCTTACCCTGTGATCTAAATGTATTTACTAATTCTTTTCTTTGCATGATAATAACCTCTATTTTCATTCAATTATAACATACTTTTTATGAAATTATTAATTAATTATCCAATTAATAA
>JALEQD010000184.1 GCA_022768655.1 Anaeroplasma sp. | reverse complement strand
ATACTGGAGGATGACGGACTGGTTGTGGTGGAGGCCATTCCGCAGTGGACGGGGACGAACCTGCAGGGACGTTCTGTCATACTGGATGCCAGGTGTATTACCGGGGAGGGCAGCCAGGTAAATGTCGAGGTACAGAAGGCGAATGATGACAACCATCAGAAAAGGGTAAGGTATAATGGGGCAGTCCTTACCACGAATGTAACGGAGCCGGGGGAGAAATTCGAAAATGTCCCGGATGTCTGTGTAGTGTTCATATCCAGGTTTGATGTGTTCGATGGGAATCTTCCCCTGTACCATGTGGACCGTGTGGTAAGGGAAACCGGAGAAGTGGTTGATAACGGATTTAGGGAAGTGTACGTCAATGCAAAGGTGAGGGACAGTTCGAAGGTATCCAGATTAATGGAAGTATTTGTTGATGGTTCCGTATATGACGAGCGGTTTCCCAAGACGACCGAGGGGAAGCGCAGGTACAAGGAGACGGAAGGAGGATTGGACGTTATGTGTGAAATCATGGAAAGGATTGCAGTCGAGGAACGGGAAGAAGGCTGGAGAGAAGGCCGGAGAGAAGGCCGAAGAGAAGGCCGAAGAGAAGGAGAGAAAGACGGAGAACTGAAGAAAGCCAGGGAAACCGCCGAAAAGCTATCTTCCATGGGAATTGAAGAGGAACTGATTGCGCAGGCGGTCGGTGTGGAGCTTGAACTTGTGAGACAGTGGCTGGCATAGAAAAGTTTTAAAGGGGATTGGACGTTATGTGTGAGATCATGGAAAGGATTGCAGTCGAGGAACGGGAGGAAGGCTGGAGAGAAGGCCGAAGAGAAGGAGAGAAAGACGGATAACTGAATAAAGCCAGGTAAACCTCCGAAAAGATTTTTTCCATGGGAATGGAAGAGGAACTGATTGCACAGGCGGTCGGCGTGGAGCTTGAACTTGTGAGAAGGTGGCTGGCATAGAAAAGTTTTAAAGGGGATTGGACGTTATGTGTGAAATCATGGAAAGGATTGCAGTTGAGGAACGGGAAGAAGGCCGGAGAGAAGGCTGGAGAGAAGGCCGAAGAGAAGGAGAGAAAGACGGAGAGCTGAAGAAAGCCAGGGAAACCGCCGAAAAGCTTTCATCCATGGGAATGGAATAGGAACTGATTGCACAGGCGGTCGGTGTGGAGCTTGAACTTGTGAGAAGGTGGCTGACATAAAGATGTCTTAAAGGGAAGGAAGGGTGAGTTATGGTACGAAGGAAAAGAATAAGGGAAGAGGCAAAGAAGCTGAACCCGATTGATGATTTGATGTTCCGGAAACTGGCGGAGGATAAGGAATTCTGCCAGGAAATATTGAGGATTATACTGGAGGATGACGGA
>JALEQD010000174.1 GCA_022768655.1 Anaeroplasma sp. | reverse complement strand
AGCTTCAAACAACCGCAAAAGCTCTCCATCCACATAGCGGAGTGCCGCCCTCTGTGATTCTATGCTGTCTGTTTTTGCCCCGGGGAGGTAGTGCCAGGTCGGATAATGCAGGGCAGAAAAATTAATATAGTAAAATATCTTTTTTTCCGGAAGCCTGGAAAGCCGCTTAAGCACGGCATCCACCTGGCGCCCTGCAGAGTCCGGTACCATCGGTCCAAAGGAAGGATGAAAATCAAAGCAGGAAAAATAAGACGGGAAAACCTTCCCAAGTGCCGAACGCTTGTCAAAAAAATGAACGCCGCCTACGCCACAGGTTACATATCCTTCCCTTTCCAGTCCTTCAATGAAAGTGGCTCCCTGAAAGGAAAAGGCTCCCGACGGAGCCTTTCTTCCAAAGCCGGTATTTTCTGAAAAAAACAGGGTCTCGCGGTCTTTCATATTCCTAATTCCGCAGGAAACCGGGAGAAAGCCGGCAAACATCGCCTGATGCGCAGGATAGGTAAAATTCCCATGTGTCTGCCGTTTCTCCCAGGTTTCATATCGGTTTAGAACAGGTGTTCCGCCATACTTCTGTTCCATGATGGCCACATCGTAGCGCAGGGCATCAAAACATAAAAACAGAATGTGGCACCTTCCCACCACGTCGTTCATATCAATCGGCAGCATACACTCTTTCCCATCCTTCCGTTGCCCGACAGCTTCTCCTATCCGCATCCTACTCTGTATACATAGGGTTCATCCATATTTCCCCATCATATTCGTCCGCTTTCTGTGCATCACAAATATTGGTGGCAATGCCTTTTTCCCCAAGACCTTCCAGCTCGCGAACCACCTTTGCGGACATATAGTGATATTCTATGTACAGATTCTTTATTCCAGATTCTTCTGACAGAGCATTGCAAATCAGCTGTCCGCCCTTATCCGTCAGGCAGCCATAAGAGAAATCCAGAGAATCCAGCTGTTTCATATACTTGCTTTTCAGAACCAGTTTCGCAATTTCATCTTCCTCTTCACTGTCT
>JALEQD010000037.1 GCA_022768655.1 Anaeroplasma sp. | reverse complement strand
CATCAGTAGGCTTATTTTTAGGAGTTGTAATATTATTATTTATTGATGGGATTATATTTAAAATTAACAAGGAAAAATATGAAAATATATTTAAGAAAAGAACAATGATGATTCTTGCAATAACACTTCATAATATTCCTGAAGGTATGGCTGTTGGAGTGATTTATGCTTTTGCATTAACTCCTAATTCTAGTGTTACAATGTCACAGGCATTAACTTTAGCAATTGGAATTGCAATACAAAATATTCCAGAGGGTTCTATTGTATCAATGCCATTAATTATTGATAAAAAGGGAAAAATAAAAGCATTTATATGTGGAATATTATCTGGAATAGTAGAACCAATATTTACCATAATAACTATATTGATTTCTCAATTTATTAATCCAATTCTACCTTATATGCTATCATTTGCTGCAGGGGCAATGATTTATGTAGTAATAGATGATTTGATACCAAAATTTGGTGAAAATATATATAAGGTTTTAGCAATTATTAGCTTTACTATTGGCTTTTTAATAATGATGATTTTAGATGTTGCTTTAGGCTGACTTTATGAATTTTTTTAAATTTTAATACATAGTGTTTATAGGTGATTAATTTGAAAATATTATTATTAGGAAAAGGTGTTGCAAACAATGGATGCGAAAGATTATTAAAAAAACATAACATTGATTATGATTATTTAGAAAAAAATGAGGTACAAATAAGTGATTATGATTTAATAGTAAAATCTCCAGGAATTCCTTTAGATGATATAGTTTTTACTAAGATTAAAGGAAAAGTGATTACTGATATTGAGCTTGCATATCGATTAGAAAAACCTAATTTAATTGGAGTGACTGGCTCAAATGGAAAAACAACAGTAGTAACAATGCTAGAACATGTCTTAAAATCAAAATATAATACTATTGCTTGTGGTAATATTGGATATAGTATTTGTGATGCATTAGTTGATCATCCTAATATGGACTTTTATATTGTTGAGCTTTCAAGCTTCCAATTAGAAGGAGTTACTTCAGTAGATTTTATGATTTCATGCATTTTAAATATATCATTATGTCATATTGATCATCATAAATCGTTTGATTCTTATATTGAAAGTAAATTAAATATTTGTAAATATCAAGGATATAATCATTATTTTGTATATAATGCTAAAGAACCATATTTTGCTGGAATAAGAAAAAAAACAAATGCAAAATGCATTGATTTTTCTTATCATAGTACAATTCATAGAATATATTTTTTGAATGGTTATATTTATAAAGGAGCAAAAAAAATATATAGGGTAAGAAAAAATGCAAATAAGCTTACAATTGAAAATATATTGGCTTGCTTAACAATTGCTTCGGTATTAAATGTGGATATAAAGTCTGTAGCAAAAAAAATAAGAACCTATAAAAAAGAAAAATATAGATTGGAAGAAATAAGAAAATGTATTTTTAATGATGCCAAAAGCACTAATTGTGCTTCAACAGAATGTGCTTTAGAATCATTAAGAAATGTCATTTTGATTTGTGGAGGATATGATAGAAGCATTGAAATAAATTTATCAAAGGTCGCAAGAGATAACATTGAAATTGTTTTATGCTATGGTCAAACTAAACAATTAGTCAAAAATTATTTTGAAAAATATTCTATACCGGTATTAATTTTTGATAAATTAAAGGATGCTGTTTTATTTGCCTTAAAAATAAAAAAAGAGAATACAATATTGTATTCCCCAATGTTTGCCTCTTTTGATCAATATAAAAGCTATATTGAAAGAGGATTAGAGTTTGAAAAATTAATTAATAATTATTATGAAAAATAATCACTATTTTCAATATAATATTTTGATAACATATCATTTAATTCTTTGGCCGCTGTTTCCATTGTTAATTTTCTATTTCCCATATCCTTAATTGTATAAGGATTTAAAATATTATAATGGATACAAGGCTTTTTTCTTCTTGTAAGCTTATATATTCCTTTTGGCTTATGGAATGTATAAACAGTAGGAAGAATTTTTGCATTAGCATTTAATGCAAATTGGAATGCTCCTGGAAGAAATGGTCTTATATGATCACAATATGGCATAAGCGAAGCCTCTGGATATACTAAAATAGAAGACTTGCTTTCTAAAGCCTCCTTTGTTTCCTTTGTGAATTTTTTAAACAGCTTTAAATCATTTGGAATTGGAACTGCACCACCAAGTCTAAAATATTTTGATACGATACCAAAGCCTAGATTAGATTGAAGTGTTGTGCAATAAATTCTTTTAAATGGATATGATGTTATTAGTATTAATGCATCGAGCTGATGAATGTGATTTGAAATAATTACTGAGCCTTTAGCATATTTTTTATTCTTTTTTCCTATTATTTTATATCCCCAAACTAAATGCTTTGGGAAAAATAAAAAGAATTTAGTAATAAGTATTAATAAAGTAGAAAAAAACTTAAAAAATATATTATTAAGATAAAATTTATAATTTTCCTTTAATATAACCTCTTTAGGATGAAAACCATTATCATATGTATGCTGATTCTCATTTTTTTCATTATTAACCATTGAAATCACCAAAATTATTATAAATAAATATTACTCATAATTCAATAGATTAATTCCATAAAATATGATAGAATTATATATGTTTAGGATGTGATTTATATGAAGGTCATTTTAGGTCTTTCTGGAGGAGTAGACTCATCTGTTGCTTTAAAGCTATTAAAGGATGAAGGCTATGATGTTGAAGCAATGTTTATGAGAAATTGGGATTCTGCAACAAATAATGATATATTAGGTAATCCTGATTTATTAGATGATGTTTGTCCACAAGAAAAGGATTACCAGGATGCTTTACATGTTGCAAATGAGCTTGGTGTAAAATTAAATAGAATTGATTTCATTGAAGAATATTGGGATACAGTATTTAAATATTTTTTAGATGAATATAAAAAAGGAAGAACTCCTAATCCTGATATTATGTGTAATAAGTATATAAAATTCAATGCATTTTTAAAGCATGCTCACACCTTAGGTGCAGATTATATAGCTATGGGACATTATGCTAGAGTAAGGCATGAAGAGGATAAAAGCTATTTATTAAGAGGTGTCGATAATAATAAAGATCAAACCTATTTTTTGTGTATGATAAATCAACAGCAATTAAGAAAATCTTTGTTTCCAATCGGACATTTAACCAAGCCTGAGGTTAGACAAATTGCTAAGGATGCAAATTTATATACTGCAGCTAAAAAAGATTCAACAGGAATATGTTTTATTGGTGAAAGAAATTTTAAAAAGTTTTTACAAAATTATTTACCATCACAGCCTGGGAATATGGTTACATTAGATGGCAAGATTGTTGGAAAGCATGATGGCTTAATGTACTATACAATTGGGCAAAGAAAAGGCTTGGGAATTGGTGGCGCAAAGGAATATAATAATGAAGCATGGTTTGTTTGTGGAAAGGATTTATTAAAAAATGAGCTTATTGTTGGACAAGGACATGATTCAAATTATCTGATATCTAATAATTGCTTAGCGAGTGAATGTAATTGGATTACAGATGTTCCACAGGAAAACAAAAATTACACAGCTAAGTTTAGATACCGTCAAAATGATAATAATGTAACAATTAAATTTTTAGATAATAATAGAATTAAGGTATTATACCCAGAGGGAGTAAGAGCAGTTACTCCTGGTCAAGCAGTAGTTATTTATGATGGTGAGGTTTGTATGGGTGGAGCCATTATTGATGAAGTATATTTTAATGAAGAAAGAAGAATGTATTGATGGAAAAGGAAGTTTTGGTTGGTTATATTTCAAATTACATATATACAAGCCAGGACTCCTTATATAAGGTTTGTAGTTTAGTTTGTGAGAATGATGAGGAAATTACTATTGTTGGAAATTTTCCTAGATTAGAGGATGGATTAAATTATGAATTTGTTGGTCAAATGAAGGAACACCCTAAATATGGAAGACAGTTTTTTGTTGAATCATATGCAAAAAGTAAAAGCTTTACTAAGGATGGATTAATTCATTATTTATCTAGTGATAAGTTTTATGGAATAGGGCAAAAATTAGCTACAAATATTGTAGATAAGCTTGGACTTGATTGCATAAATATTATTATGAATGAACCAGAAAGGCTAGATGATGTTTCTGGTTTGAGTAAAGCAAAAAAGGATATTATTATTAGTACAATTAAGGATAATTATGCACAGGAACAGTTATTTATAAGATTATATGGATTTGGGCTATCTCCTAAAATGATTCAAAAGCTATATGATAGATATGGTGATAAGGCAGCAAATGTAATTGAAGAAAACCCTTATATCCTAATATATGAGGTTGAAGGCTTTGGTTTTAAGAAATCTGATGCTTTAGCAATGAATTTAGGCTTTAAAGAAGATGATATAAGAAGAATTAAAGCAGCAATTTCCTATACTATTACATATGTTTGTTATCAGCAGGGCTTTACATTTTTATCCTATGAACAAACAATTTCATCAGCTAAAAATTTACTTAATAACAATTTGTTAATCACAGATGAGCTATGTGTAAAAGCAATTAATGAATTAGTAGAAGAAAAGAAAATTGTTGTTGAGGAAAATAAGATATATGAAAGCATATTATATAAATGTGAACTAAATTTAGCCAAAAGAGTAAATCGCTTATATGATACAAAAATTGAAAGCTATGATCGAGAAAGGATTAAGAATTCATTAAATGAGGTTGAAAAAATATTGGAAATATCCTATACACCACTTCAAAAGGAAGCAATTATTAATGCATTAACGAATAAGCTTTCTATTATTACAGGTGGTCCTGGTACAGGAAAATCCACAATTTTAAATGGAATATTAAATACATATGCAAGATTAAATAATATAGCTATTTCTGATGATGTAATGGGATTAAAGGTGCTACTTGTTGCCCCTACTGGTAGGGCAGCTAAAAGAATGAGTGAGACAACTCACTTTAAATCATCTACCATTCATAAAGCATTGGGCTATTCATATGATGGTGGATTTACATATAATGAGCATAATCAATTAGGATATAGCTTAATTATTATAGATGAAGCATCCATGCTTGATGTTTTACTAGCTAATAGCTTATTTGCTGCAATAAAAAATTCTGCAAGAGTTATTTTGGTTGGTGATTCAAATCAGCTTCCATCTGTAGGGCCTGGAAATGTATTGGCTGATTTAATTTCAACATCAATTTTTAAAACTACTGCATTAAATCAGATCATGAGACAGGCTAAGGATTCTGATATTATTACTCTTTCACATATGATATTGTCTGAAAGAATATCATATGATATTTTTTCAAGGAAAAAGGAAATATTTTATTATAATTATGATACCAAAGAAGCCATGGATGGAATTTTTAAAATATTAGATAGCTTTATAAAAAGTGGTGGAGATTTGCAAAATGGAATACAAATATTAATTCCAATGTATGCAGGTGTATGTGGAATTGATGCGGTTAATTCAAAGATACAGGAAAGGTATAATACAGAAACTGAAAAGTTCATTAAAAGAGATAATATTTTATTCAAAAAAAATGATAAAGTATTACAATTAAAAAATGATAGTGAGCTTGATATTATGAATGGTGATATTGGTAAAATTATCGACATTGTAAATATTAATAACAAGGATGCGATGCTGATTGATTTTGACGGAAGAGTAGTAACATATTATGCTAGCAATATTGAAAATTTAAAGCTTGCTTATGCTATTTCAATTCATAAATCACAAGGAAGTGAATTTGAGAATGTTATTATTCCAATTTTGCCTAGCTATCAAATTATGCTTAAGAAAAAAATAGTATATACAGGTGTTACTCGTGCTAAAAAAAAGCTTATTATAATTGGTAAATTAGATTCATTAGAAAGAGCAATTCATCAATTTGATTATAAGCGTCAAACATCATTATATCAAAGAATTGAACTTGAACATAAAAATGTGTTTGATAATAGAATTTATGATGCAAGCATTCCATTTGATACGCTTGGTGAATATGATATGGATGGTATTTCACCATATTCATTTATGTAATTATTTCCATTTTATTTTTCAATAAAAAGACCAAAATATAAATGGTGATAAAATGAAAGGTATTTGGATGCTTGCGTTGGGCATGGCAGCTGGTATTTTTGTATCTAGTGCTTGCAAGGATAGCCCAATGCTTAAGAAAATGATGAAAAAAATTAATATTCAATAAAATATGGGCTACAAATTTGTAGCCCATATTTAATCATAATATGAATGATGATTTAATTCTTTACTTTTTAGTTCTAATATTTCTGTTAAATCAATATCAAGAATTTTACATATTGCTTGAAGTTCTAAAAATGTTGGTTCCTGCTTTCCGTTTTCTATTTTATTATATTTAGGTGTTTTCATTGGAATCTGTTTTGCAATATCCTTTTGTAGTATAAATAATGATTCTCTTTTTTCTTTAATATATTTAGCAAATTCTTTATATGTCATAAAATACCTCTATTTTTCTTATATTATAGTGCATATTATAAAAAAAACCAACCTCCATTTGCTAATTATGATTGATAAAAACCTATATTTTTGGTAAAATATTTATGTTATGGCTCTATAAATATATATTTATAGATGCAGGAGGTTATTATGAAAAAAATGAAATCATATGAAATTCGCCAAATGTGGCTTGATTTCTTTAAATCAAAAGGACATAATGTAGAACCATCAGCTTCTTTGGTTCCTATTAATGATCCAACATTATTATGGACTAATGCAGGTGTTACACCATTAAAAAAATATTTTGATGGTACAATGGTTCCAGAAAATCCAAGAATTACAAATGCACAAAAATGTATTCGTACAAATGATATTGAAAATGTCGGAAAGACAGCAAGACATCATACATTCTTTGAAATGCTTGGTAATTTTTCTATTGGAGATTATTTTAAAAAGGAAGCAATTGAATTTGCAGTAGAATTATTATTCGATGAAAAATGGTTTGGATTTGAAAAGGATAAATTATATATTACATATTATACAAAGGATAATGATGCTAAAAAATATTGGATGGAAAATGGCATAAAAGAGGATCATCTAATTCCATTAGATGGTAATTTCTGGGAAATTGGTGAGGGTCCTTGTGGTCCTGATACAGAAATGTTTTATGATCGTGGAGAAAAATATGATAAGCGTGGTAAGGAATTAATTGAACAGGATATTGAAAATGATCGTTTTATCGAGATTTGGAATATAGTATTCTCTCAATTTAATTCAAAAGAAGGAGTAGCAAGAGAAAATTATAAGGAGCTTCCTTCTAAAAATATTGATACTGGATGTGGTCTTGAACGTTTATGCTGTGTCATGCAGGGAGTAGATACTAATTATGATACAGATTTATTTATGCCTATTATTAAAAAGACTGAGGAAATTTCTAATGTTAAGTATGAAGGACAAATGGCATTTAAGGTAATTGCTGATCATGTTCGTACTGTAACTTTTGCTGTTGCTGATGGTGCAACATTATCTAATGAGGGTAGAGGATATGTATTAAGAAGAGTTTTACGTAGAGCATCAAAATATGCTAAGAAGCTTGGTATTAATCGTCCATTCATGTCAGAACTAGTTGATGTTGTAATTCAAATAATGGATCCATTTTATCCATACTTACATGATAAAGAAGCTATTTGTAAGCAAATAATATCAGCAGAAGAGGAAAAATTCTTATCTACTCTAGCAAGTGGTGAGAAAAGATTCGAAAGTATTGCATTGAAGTCTAATAAGGTTGTTTCAGGAGAGGATGCATTCACATTATATGATACATATGGATTCCCTCTTGAATTAACAATGGAATATGCAGAAGAAAAAGGCTTATCAGTTGATATTGAAGGATTTAAAAGGAATTTAGAGGCTCAAAAGGAAAGAGCTAGAAATGCTCGTAAGGATGAAAATTCTATGGGTGGTCAAAATGAAGAATTCCTTCAATTTAAAGAAGAATCTAGATTTTCAGGATATAATGTAACAAATCAAAAGTCTAAGGTTATAGCAGTATTTGATAATGCTGTAGTTCTTGATGAAACTCCATTCTATGCATTTTCAGGTGGTCAGTTGTGTGATAAAGGTACAATTGATGATATAAATGTATTAGATGTTGTTAAAATGCCAAATGGTCAGCATTTACATGTATTAGAAACTAATCCATTTAAGGTTGGAGATATTGTATTTGCCGTTGTTGATAGAAACAATCGTGATTTAACTAGAAAAAATCACTCAAGTGCACATTTACTTCAGGCCGCTTTACAAAATGTATTAGGAAATCATGTTCACCAGCAAGGTTCTCAGGTTTGTAGTGATTATTGTCGTTTTGATTTTAATAACTATCAAGCATTGACTGATGAGGAATTAATTAAGATTGAAGATTTGGTTAATTCATATATCCATGAGGCTCATACAGTTTCAACAAATGTATTACCAATTGAAGAAGCAAAAAAGCTTGGTGCCATGGCATTATTTGGTGAAAAATATGGTTCTTTAGTAAGAGTGGTTGATATGGGTGTTTCTAAAGAATTTTGTGCTGGTACCCATGTTGATAATACAAAGGATATAAAGCAGTTTGCCATTATGTCATATGAATCAATTGGTTCTGGTACATATCGTATTACTGCTTCAACAGGTGAAAATGCAATGGAGCTTTTAAAGGCTCAGGTTGTAAATGTAACTTCTACATTAAATCAAATTATTTCTAAAGCAAGTGAGCTTATTAAGGCTGCCAAGCATGAAAATATTGATTTAAGCTTTGGTTATTTACCACGTTCAATTGATGTTTTTGGCTATAGATATATTATGGCATTACGTAATGAGGTTTTAAAGGCATCACAAGCAATGAAGGATTTAGAAAAGGAATATCAAGCTAAGAAGAGTCAAAATGCATTAAGTGATTTAAATAAATATGATAAAGATATTATAGACAATAAGGTATTTGCTGTAGTTGATACTATGGATAATAATCTATTAAAGGATATGGCTTGTGCATTAAGAAATAATAAAGGACTTGATTTAGTATTATTTGCAAGTGTAGATACAAACAAGGTAACTTTTGTTTGTGCTACAAGCTCAAAATATGATGCTTCTAGCATTGTTAAGCTTGCAACAAAGATTACTGGTGGAGGCGGTGGAGGTAAAAAAGACCTAGCCCAAGCTGGTGGTAAGGATGCATCTAAGGTCAATGAAGCTTTAGAGTATGTAAAGGAAAATATCTAATGAAATATATAGGACTAGATTTAGGAAGTAGAACCTTAGGAGTGGCAATATCAGATGTACTTGGAATGCTTGCCCATGCATATGAAACATTTCGCTTTGAAGAGGATAGATATGATTTAGCTGTTTCTTATACTATAGAATTGTGTAAGAAAGAAGGCGTTAAAACAGTTGTTTTAGGCTATCCAAAGCATATGAATGGTGATAGAGGTATTCGCGCACATATTTCAGAGGATTTTAAAGAAAAGATTGAATCTCAATCAGATATTAAGGTTGTTTTAGCTGATGAAAGATTAACTACTGTTATAGTAGATAGAGCGATGATTTCTGGAAATGTTAATAGAAAAAATCGTAAAGAAAAAAAGGATGAAATGGCTGCAGTAGTAATTCTACAAAATTATTTAGACAGACTTTCATTCTAATAATTAGGAGGATTTTATGGAAGATCGTACATTAATACTTACCCAAGATGATGGAACAGAAATTGTATGTGATATACTTTTTACATATTCAAACGAGGATACAAGTAAAAATTATGTCGTATTTAAAGTAAGAGACACAGATGAGGTATCAGCTGCTGTATATTATCCGGATGATAATAATGGACAAGGTCATCTTGGTAAAATTGAAACAGATGATGAATGGGAAATGCTTGAGGATTTATTAAACGAATATGTTGAAGAACAACAAGCAAGAAGTTCTAATGGCTGTTCATCTTGTGGAGGAGGATGTTCTTCATGTGGTGGAGGTTGTGACTGTGATGGAGAATGTGACTGCACAGAATAAGCTTTCTTTGTTGAATCTTAGCTTTTCTGAATTTGAGCTTAGTTTAAAGGAATATGCCAAAAATAATAATGTTCCTATTATTTTTGATGAGGGATTAGCATTTTTAGAAAGCATTATTTCTCTTAAGCAACCAAAGAAAATTCTAGAAATAGGTACTGCAATAGGATATTCAGCAATTCGTATGCATCAGGTTTGTGGTAGTGAAATTTATACTATAGAGCGCGACCCTATAATGTATGAGCACGCAAGAAAGAATATAAATATTGCAGGCTTTCAAAATTCAATTCACATTATATTTAAAGATGCTTTAGAAGCATTTGACGATATCAAGGATTTGAAATTTGATATGATATTTATCGATGCTGCCAAGGCTCAATACATGAAATTTTTTGATATTTATTCACCATTATTAAATGAAAAGGGTGTTATTGTTTGTGATAATATGCTTTTTCATGGATTGGTATTAGATGATGAAAATTTTTTGAAGCAATCTCGCTCTGTAAGAGGCTTAATTAGAAAGCTTGGAAATTTCCATAAGGCTTTATTAGAAAATGATAAATTTAAAACTTCAATTTTTGATATTGGTGATGGAATGTCAATATCAGTAAAGAAGTAGTTGGTGTATTTATGAAGATTAAAGGTTTAATTCATAGTGTTGATTTACAATTTAAAATCATTGGTATTAAGCAAAATAAGAGAATAAACTTTTATTATTTTCAAAATAGTCAAATGAATTTATTTAAAAGATATTTATATGTAGGAAATTGGATAGAATTAGAATATGATGAAAATCACATAGTAACTAAAAATAAGAAGTGTGCAAATGTAATTTCTTATATTTATTCACTATCTGGCTGTGGAAAGCTAGATAATGTTGTTTATTATGATAAAAAAAGCTTAAATCAGTCATTATCTAAATTCCTAAAATGCTTAGGAAATATAATGTTTCTTGATTTAGAAATGACAATGCCAAGCTATAATGTTAAGGGTAAAAAAACATTTAAACCAGAACTAATACAGGTTGGAATATTGTTATTAGATGGTGAAGGCGAGGAAATATTGAGATATTCTAATTATGTTAAGCCAAAGCTTTCTCCTGTATTAAGTAAAAGGTGTGAGGATTTTTTAAATATTTCAGCTAATGATTTTTCATTAAAGGCTATAGATTATGAGATTTTCTATGAGGATTTTAAGGAAATATTAGAAAATTATAGTCCAGTTATTGTTGTGTATGGTAAAAATGACATATTGGTTTTAAATGATTCATACGATATTAATGGAATGCCTTCCTTAAAGGAAAAAACTAGATTCATTAATTTATGTCAAATTATTAAAAGCTATTATGATTTAAGAAATGATCCTGGATTATTTAAATTATATAAAATATATTACGAAAACCAAGATATTCAAGTTCATGATGCATTAAGTGATTCTTTTGTAACATCAATGGTATACAAAGCTTTTAAGGATGAGGTAAATAATAAAACCAATAAAGCCGAGGTAATAAGATCAGAATTGGAATAATTGATTCAGGTATTGGTGGATATGAGTACTATAAGCTTATCAAAAATTCTACCGATACCTTTTTTGTTTTATTAGATAAAGGAGCTTTTCCTTATGGGAAAAAGAGTAAGGAGTTTTTGATAAAGAGATCTCTTTATCTTTGTTCGGTGCTATTTACTCATTATCGTGTAGATAAAATAATATTTGCATGTAATACCCTATCTTTGATTTCACTTGGAATAATTAAGGATATTTTCAAAAATGTTTATGGTGTTTTTGATAGCCTGCTTCCTTATATTGATGATAATTCAATTCTAATTGGTTCAAGAAAAACCGTAAGTATTGTAAATGAATTATTTCCTAATGTGTTAACAATAGATGGAAGCGAATTAATTAAAGGCATTGAATTCGATTTAGATTATTATAGTGAAATTAACAAAATAAATAATTTATCAACCGGAAAAACAAGAGTAATTCTTGCTTGTACTCATTTTCTTAAGCTTGATGATAGTTTATTTGTTCTTCCAACTGTAAAAAATAAGCTATTGTTAAATAATAATACATAGAATTTGAGGTGAAATATTGGTTTGGAATCCATGGAGAGGATGCAAAAGATATAGTGAAGGATGCTTACATTGCTATATCCATAAAGGCGATTTGAAAAGAGGAGTAAACACAGAAGAAATTGTTAAAACAAAGGATTTTTATAAGCCAATTGAAAGAAATAAAAATGGTGAATATAAAATGAAATCTGGCCTTTGTTATTTATGCTTTCAAAGTGATTTTTTAATAGAAGAAGCAGATGAATGGAGAAAAGAAGCCTTTAAAATGATTAAAGAAAGATCTGATTGTGATTTTCTTTTCTTAACAAAAAGAATAGATAGATTCAATAAATGTATTCCTGATGATTGGAATGATGGATATGATAATGTAATAGTGTCATGCACAATAGAAAATCAGAAACAGGCTGACTATAGATTGCCTATTTTTAATTCATTGCCAATTAAGCATAAGCTATTATCTGTTCAGCCATTAATTGAAAACATAAATATTGAAAAATATCTTGATGGAATTGAATGTGTTGTATTAGGTGGAGAATCTGATAAAGATGGAAGAATACTAGACTATGATTGGGTTTTAAATGTAAGAGAACAATGTATAAGAAAAAATGTTAGCTTTGAATTTAGACAATGTGGGACTAATTTTTTAAAGGATGGAAGGCTTTATAGGATAAGAACCTTTGATCTTACAAAGCAAGCAAGATTAGCTAATATTAATTTTCATTCTAATAAATAATTTATATTATTAATAGAAAAAGCATATAATTTATAGGTGATTTCCTTGAAAAGAAAAAATCTATATATTATATGCTTATTTTTAATTATTGGAATTGGATTAATAATGATATATTCAGCTTCAATGATTTGGGCACAATATAAAACAGGAAATAAATATTATTATGTAATTAGACAAGGATTATTTTTTATTATTGGTAGTATTTGCTTTATCATTTCAAGCAAAATACATTATTTGAAATGGAAAAAATATGCAAATAAAATATTTTTTGTATGTTTAATTTTATTAATTCTAGTTTTAATTCCTGGAATAGGTTTAGTTAGGGGAGGAGCTAGAAGCTGGATAGGAATAGGTGATTTTTCTATTCAACCTGCTGAGTTTATGAAGCTTGGTTTTATAATATTCACTGCTAAATTTTTATCAAATAATATAGGTATAATGCATAAAAATT
>JALEQD010000163.1 GCA_022768655.1 Anaeroplasma sp. | reverse complement strand
ACCCCACACGTGCAGGATGATAATTGTGTATTTTTATCATTTTACTTTCCCCCTCATAGACTAAACGGGCCGTAATCACGTCTACAACATGAAAGGAACCGTCAGCATACAAATCTTCGCTTGTAGAAACATCTTCGATATAAAGACGGGAATCGCCCGACGTTGTCCCAGTTCCGTAATTGTCTGATAAAGCTGCTTGTGTATGGATTTCTGTGCAGCCACCCACCCCCGCCGCCGCAAGGCAGAGGGCTGTGGTGGTGGTCAGGATTTTACGGAATGGGGGTGGCATGGTCTTCATCATTTCTCGCTTGTTTTAGCGCCGGCACATTTCAGTTTTTCGATGATTCGCCGGCAAAGCTCACGGTGGGCAGGAAGTTCGGCTCGTTCCAAAGCCTTGGTGGCAATATCCAGCGGGGTGTCGTGCAAGGCATCTGAATTATTGATGCGCTCCTCGTATTCGTCATCGCTTTCGCCGGGGCGTTGCGGTTCTGCCGCTGCGGGAATAAGGTTGGGATTCGCCCCTGCGGCAAGCAGCATGTCCAGATATTCTTCCATCACCTTCACGCTACCCTCGGCATTCCATTGCACCTCATCATAAGGCCTCGACAAGGGCCATAGCAAACTTTGTAGAACAGTCCTAGAGCCGGAGACATCATTGACGTCCACGAGCTTCTCCAGCAAAACCCGCTCCAGCAAAGAGCGACCCTCGGCATAGCGGACAATAATGCACAGTCCTTTCGAGGTCATTGGCAAGCCATTATTCAAAGCCCACTCCCATGGTGCTATGCCCTCCGGAGTGCGCAACATAAGCGCCATTTCGCAACTTAACTGATTTATGCTTTGAGAAGTGTGGAGATTGCCTCCATGAGCCAGCAGGAACTCTACCGTCTGTCGTCGTGTGTCCCATGACAATTTGCGACCGTGGGTGAAGTTACCGTTCAGCAAGGGCGATATCGGAGTATCGGCCTCCATGGGCTCAGTATATTCATCCATCTGATTGAATGCGATGGCATTGGGGTTGGCACCATGCTGCACGAGGGCTTCGAGCGCCTTCAGGTGCGCAGTCTGTGCAGCAACAATGGCGGGAGTTAGCCCATAAATATCCAGAAAACTAACGGTGCCGGTCTGAGCGGCGCTGCCACTCTCTGCGGCTTCATGCAGCATAGCCGAAATGGGGGCAGCTATGCGCCGGGCAATATAAGCAGCATATAGCTTTTCGCACCAGCCGAGCGAGGAGTTGGGTATACCCGACTCTCTAAACAAGGCATGCCAATTCACCATAGCGTTGAAGTTATCTGCTGCATATTGCTGCCGAAGGTAGCGGTCAAATTCTGTGATGGCGGCCTGCTCCTGCGGAGTCCAGCTTTCATGATACCTGGGCGCGTCCTTCCACGTCCACCCCCACAGCCACACAGCTCCGCCCCCTGCCGCCAGCAACAGAGTAATCAGCATCCCAACCAGCGTGTAGCCTGTGTATCTCCAGAATTTTCGAAGTTTAGTCTTGTCCACCAGGTTATCTCCTTTACATAAGATAATACTTCCCGGCACCGAATCCGCAACAAAAAAATTGCAGAAAGTGCAGATTTTCTAATAAATAGACGTTCGCGGCGGGCATTTTGTTGCGCGTTTGCAGCCGGCAGTGCGATGTTATAAACAGATCAGAGAAATCGTTTTATCGTATCGGGTCGCTTTCAGTGTGCCTTCTTCAGTCCGCCAACTGACTCGGAAGCAGAAACACCCTTCCGCCAGCTGGTAGATTATAGTAGAATGTTGCGTATTTCCTGGTTCTTCTCTGTCTATATCGTAAATGGCATAAAACGATTTTTTGCGGCCCGAGCTGACGCAAGCAAAGCAATTATCATTCAGCCACAATATTTCCTCGGTAGGCGGAGGCGTTACTGCGACCGTGCCCGCGCCATAAGTGAACAATTTGATGA
>JALEQD010000084.1 GCA_022768655.1 Anaeroplasma sp. | reverse complement strand
CATATTATTATGAGCTAATCTTATAGTACATATTGATTGATATGTATTTAATATATGATAATTAATATTATTTTTTATTATTGAATTCAATTCAAAATATGTACATATAGATTTAGTATTAAAATATTGTTGTCTTAATTCGTATAATGCTGTGTTATATATATTTTTAGATATTCTACATAATAATGTTAATAAACTTCTTTCTGATTTATTAGCCTTATAATGTATTTCATTGTTAAGAATCCCATGATATCACCTCCTCCTTGAGGTAATATTACATCATTAATAGGCAATATCGATGTCTAAATATGAAATAAAATGAGCTATGGTTATATTTTTAATATTAACTTTGTTAATATTTTAAATGAGATAAAATTACCTAAGAAACAAAAAAAGTTCATCACCTTAGTATAATTAGGCGATGAGCTTTTTTTATTGTAGTGAATTACTATTTGTTTTAAAATGACCTCTTGTATCTGTTTCTTTGTTGAAATGAAGGTCATATTCTTCATTATTAATTTTATTTTGGAAAGCTTTTATTATTTTTATTGATTCATTATAATCTTCAGTTGTAAGCTGTATTCTAAATGTATTTACACCATTAATTTTATCGATATCATCAATTAAATTAAGTGTTTTGCCATTTAATATTGTAGTTGTACAATCACTATTTGATATTATTGGAAATTCTCCATATTCATCCTTTAATATATATTTATTTTTCTTACATTGTCCACATTGATTTAATACCTTTAAAGGACAATATGTTGTAAACATCATAGTTGCTTTACCATATACAATCATTTCAAGATTTGGCATTGCGCTTGTTTCATTATAAAAATTATTTACTAAATTATTGATCTGATCTTTATTTATTTCATAGGATAGGCAAACCTTTTTAGCTCCAAGCTTATGAAGCATATATACACTTTTATAGTTTACAGCATTTAGCATGAAATCTGTTTGAAATTCATTTGTTTTACGATAATGATAGATACCACCATATCCTGCAATTAATAAATTGCCTTTTTTGTCTTTGTAATTATTTTCGTTACGTCTAATATAATTATCGTAATATATTTCTGATATATTTAAATCCTTACAGGCTTGATATTGTTCTTCTGTAGTACAAAATACTGATATATGCTTATTTTCTTTTATTATATTTAGCTTATCAAGTTTTTCTTCTTCAATAGCTATTGGTTTTCTAGATAATAATCTTTCCTGATTAAGCATATCAATAACATTTCTACGAAGATCATTGATTTTAGATGCTGGAATAAATACATTTTCACAATAATAATTTAAATTATTTATTTTGTATACTGTATTATTTAATCTATCAAATTGTTTTTCAAATGCTTCTTTATCTGTTGGTCTATTAATTGATTCTTCTAATAAAAAGTCAGATTCTAATGAAATGAATTTATCATCACATTCTACATTAATAATAAGCTTATCAAATGCTTTTCCATATACATCAATATTTATCCCAAATCTTCTAAATTCATTTGGATATGTTTTTTCAATAAATTGATAATATTTATAATCCTTTGTCATAAATACTTCGTCATTTATTGATAATTCATCCTTAATTTTTATAATACATGCTTTATTGGCAGAAGATATTAAATTATCATTTAAATCATACATTTTAACAACAGTAATAGTGACATCCTCATTATTATGATTGATTCTAATACTATCATTTTGATTAAGTGGTGTATATAACTCTAATTCGTATCCTGATTTGATTTTTCTTTTTACTCTACCAATTTTATATCCATAATTATTTGGTTTTTCAATATTAGTTATATCCTTTTTATCCTCATTAAAAATATATCCTTTAGTAAAGGTTCTATTGAATGTTTTATTTAGCTTAATATTATTATCATATGTATTATCGAGTGCATTTCTATATGCGCGTATTACATTCGCAACATATGCTGGTTCCTTCATTCTTCCTTCGATTTTTAAAGAATCAAATGCTTTTAACTCATTAATATGATCTATAGTGTTTAAATCCTTCATAGATAAAATATAAGAATTAGTTAATGTTTTATTTGTTGTGGTATTAATTAATTCATATTTTTTTCTACATGAGCCTACACATCTACCACGGTTTCCACTACGATATCCGATTAATCCAGACATATAGCAGCCACCTGAATATGAAACACATAATGCTCCGTGAACAAATATTTCCATAGGAAGCTTTAATTTGGATTTTATTTCTATTAATTTTTGATATGGAACCTCTCTAGATAAAACTACTCTTTTAGCACCAAGCTCTTTAAATAAAAGGCAGCCATCTAAATCATCTAGTCCCATTTGAGTTGAACAGTGTGCCTCAAGAAGAGGATAATTTTTAACTACATAATTAAAAATTGCTAGATCCTGTATTATTAATCCATCAACATTGGCAAGATATAATTCATCGATTTGCTTATAGGCATCAGCTAATTCCTCATCAAAAACAATAGTGTTCATAGTTACATATATTTTAACATTGCGTAGATGAGCATATTCGATAGCTTTTTTTAGCTCATCAATATCAAAATTATTTGCATATGCTCTTGCGCCAAAACGATTCATACCTAAATATACAGCATCACAACCATTACTTATTGCAGCGACTAACGCTTCAAATGATCCTGCTGGGGCTAATAATTCGCTCATAGATAAACACCTCACGTATGTATTATAATTGAAAAATTATTTTGGTGCAATGAATTTTTATTTTGCGCTTGAATTTACATTTTATGTATGATAAAATTATAAAGCATTTGGTTCGTCAAATGCCCTTGCCTAGAATAACTATGCTAGGCCAAAAGTCCATAAGGAGGTTAACAAGATGAAAAAATATGAAGTAATGTACATTCTACGTTCTAATCTAGAACAAGAAGCTATTAAGGCTGAAATTGCTAATGTTAATAACATTTTCACATCAAATGGCTCTAAGGTTTTAGAATGCAAGGAATGGGGTTTAAGAGAGTTAGCTTACGAAATCGAACACAATAAGAAGGGTTATTATGTTTGGTGTTTAGTAGAAGCTACTAAGGAAGCCGTAAATGAATTTAACCGTATTGCTGGTTATAGTGAAACAATTATTCGTTCTATCGTTGTTGTAGATGGTGAATAATTAATTCTTTAAGGAGTATAATCTATGAATAGAGTAGAATTAACTGGAAGAATTACAAAGGATCCTGAAATTCGTTATACATCTAATGGTTTATCAAATTTAAGATTTGTTGTTGCGGTTGATCGTCCAATCCAAAGAGATACAAACGGTAATCGTCAAGCAGATTTTATTAGCTGTGTTGCTTTTGGACAACAAGCAGATTTTATGTCTAGATATATTAGAAAAGGATATATGATAGCTGTTGAAGGTAGAATTCAAACAGGTCAATATCAGGATCAAAACAATCAAGTTAGATATACGACAGATGTTGTAGTTGAAAGAGTTGAAAATTTACAGCCAAGAGATCCAAATCAAATGGCTCAAAACTATCAACAACCACAACAAAATCAATATCAACAAAACCCATATCAAGGATATAATAATCCTACATATGGACAGGCTCCACAAGCCCCAATTTATCAACAGCCTCAAGCTTCTAAAGAAGAAGTACCTCAAACATTTAATGTTGATGTAGCTGATGATGATCTACCATTTTAAAAATAAGGAGGAAGTTTTAATATGCAACAAAATCGTAGAAACGATCGCGATGGTCAACGTCGTGGACGTAAAAAAGTTTGTTACTTTACTCAAAACCATATTGAACACATTGATTTTAAGGATGTAGATTTATTAAGAAAGTTTGTTACTGATAGAGGAAAGATTTTACCTCGTCGTGCAACTGGTACATCTGCTAAATATCAAAGAAAGCTAGCTATCGCAATAAAGAGAGCTAGACATATGGCTTTATTACCATTCGTAAAAGAGTAATAAATATTATTGTCGAGTGACAGTAGTCGCTAGC
>JALEQD010000006.1 GCA_022768655.1 Anaeroplasma sp. | reverse complement strand
AATAATTTAATTTATTTTTTGATAAATATGATAGATAGTATTGGTCTATTTAATGTATGTCTTAAAAATATAAACTAAATAAAACATACTTGTCTTTTACTACCTATACATATTATATGCATTTAATTAATAATTATGATTCATAATTAATATTCAAAAAAAGAAAATACTTCTCCTTCTATTGATAATATTTCTTCAATATCAATTTTTTCATTATCACTAAAAACTAATTTTTTTAAGTGAGAATCAACTTTTCTTATATATCCTATTTTAGAAACATATTTTCCTCCAGATTTAAATTCATCCTTAACAAAATATGTAACCTCAATAATATTTTTTTCACTAATATTTTGAATCAAGTAGTTTATCTTTGAATCAATAATAAGTTTTTCATCATCTGTTAATTCATGCTTTTCTTCTGTGATTCTTTGTTTTTCAATTACTTTATCAGCATATCCAGTCAACGCTTGGAATGGTTGAAATTGAGCTGCCCTATTTTCAATACTCATTTGTGGATGCTTTTTTGAAACATGACGTGGCAAATTAATAATATCATCGTAATTATTATTCATGCTTTATGTCCTCCAATTTGCTTATTTCTTTCTATTGTAGTAGCATTATCCTCTAAATCCATTCCTTTTATTATGGCATTTTTTCCATATTTCTTTTTAATTGATATAATTGCCTCCTGACTCTTTTTTTCTTTTTCTAGGATTTTTTCTATTTCCTTTTTCTTTTTATTTTCTTCTTCATAATCAGTAAATAAATTTAATTGCTCATATCCTTTAAAAATATATTCTTGAGCATTTATTACTCCATTTAAAGATATATACATTCTTCGTACATATAAATTTTTATTTACAATTTTTTTAAATATTTTCTCAACTGCATTTCTAATCAATATTGATGATGATGTATAATCATCAAGCCTTATAGATCCATTTACTCCTTTTGGGACAATTCTACCATAATAATCGGTATCCATTTCAACACCATCTATTTTCGCTTCCATGTCATAGCCTATTGCAAGTGTTACATTGTTGGTTAAGATGTTTTTTGAAACCAAATCCAAAGAAACCTGATCTGCCATTTCCTTAGCAACAAGTAAAGCATCATTATATGAATAAGGACAAGATAAAACCTGACCTGAACTAATAGAATTATTTTGTGGCTTATATGATTTTATTGCTTCCATGGTTGTGCTTTCATATCCCCAAGCATGATCAATTAATAATTCAGCATTTATACCAAACATTTTATATAATAAATCCTCATTATAAAATTCATTTTCGCCGCCAATTGAGCATCTAGCGATATCACCCATTGTATATAGACCTTTGTCCTCTAATTTTTTTGCTATTCCTCTTCCCACTCTCCAAAAATCAGTTAAAGGTCTATGTGTCCATAATTTTTTTCTATATTCTTCTTCATCTAAATATGCAATTCTAACACCTAACTCATCAGCATCAACATGTTTAGCAACAATATCCATTGCAACCTTGCACAAATAAAGATTAGTACCAATACCTGCAGTAGCTGTTATTCCAGTTGTTTTATACACATCTAAAATAATAGTTTTAGTTAGATCATATACAGACATTTGATATTTTTTCATATATTTTGTTACATCTATAAAAACCTCATCTATAGAATATACATGAATATCTTCTGCCGCAACATATTTTAAATATATCTCATATATTTGGGCACTATATTCCATATATTTACTCATTTGAGGAGTTGCCGCAATAAAATCTATTGCTAAATCAGGATTATTCTCTAATGCTAAAGCATCAGCTGAATAATCAACAAATCTCTTATTTTTAGTATGTTTCTTTCTTTCATTATTTAATTCATTAAGCTTTGTGATAACCTCAAAAAGTCTTGCTCTACCAGGTATACCATAAGCCTTAAGTGATGGTGAAACAGCTAAGCAAATTGTTTTTTCTGTTTTTGATACATCAGCTACAACTAGATTTGTAGTTAACGGATTTTTATTTCTCAGCACACATTCAACTGATGCATAAAAAGATTTTAAATCTATCGCAATATATAAATTTTTGTAAGCCATAATCACCACTCCTTTCAAATAAAGTATACCACAATTAATCAGTAAATATAAAATATAAGCCTAATTATTTCTAATTAGACTTATATAATTAAATATTAATATTTTCATCATTTATGACTTTTTGAGCTAATGAATTATAATATTTTAAATCAGTTTCATATTCTAAAACAGCCTTTGCATTGTTAATTGCTAAATCATGATTACCTCTAGTTTCATAATAATACATTTTAACAAATGAGGATGTGACATTATTAAATCTTATTTTTTGATTTGTTGAATATATTGCTTCAATATTGTTTATTATGTCATTTGTTGCAAATACAGAATAAAAATAGCTTAATGATGATTTATGTGGTTCTTTTATCATTTGTAATTTTTTAAAAGCCAAATCATATTCTTTTTTATGAATATAATACTCAAACTCTACTATATCATAAAATGATATATATCTTTTATTAATAGGAACCTTTACATTTGAAAAAAGCTCTAAGCCTTGCTTCACATCATAGCTAAATAAATAATTAATTTTTAAAATCAATAAATAATTATATGTTTCAGGTGATATATTATTTGATAAAGTCTCATCTATCATTTTATTAAATTCCAAAAAATCCAAATCATTATTTATTTTATTTAATATAGCTCTAAGCCTACTGCACTTCACACCAACAAATAATACAACTATAACTGCTGGTGGGATCAAAAGCGCAGCATACCAACCATTAATATTAAGTATATTAAAAATAATTATTAAAACAAAGGCTACAAGCGCAATAAAACCATAAGTAATATATTGAGCATTTATTTCTTTTTTATCAAATATTCCATCTGGTAGAATTTTATTTGTAATTAGCTTTGAGCTTGTTGTTGGTGTGTTTCTTATTAATACAACCATGAGCATTATTAAATATGGTATTCCTAGTATTATTAAACAAGCATTTGTAAGTGAAAAGCTTGTAACAAGCATCAAAAGACTTAATAATACAGAAATAATTAGATACACTAATCTAATAATAGGCTTTCTTCCTATACATAATTCATATATTAATCCAAATAAAAATATATTCCAGCAAGTAAGTGGTATCCAAGAAACATTTTTAGGGAAATCGACAAAGCCTGAAGATGTATCTATTTTAAATATTAATAATATTAATGAAATACAAATTACAAATTGAATTAAAATTAATAATTTAAATATTTTTTTCATAATAGCCTCAATTAAATAAAACTATTAAATTAATTGAATTTAAATGTAATAGTTTCATTATAATAATTTTCTTTTCTTAATATATCTTTTTTATCAGATAAAAAATCACTATTTATAGAATTAGGTAAAAACATACATTCTAAGCATACTGCATCATATGCTTTTTGCTTTCTATGATTATTCATCAATAATCCCTCTGGATAATTACATGTATATACTACTACTGCTGGATATGATGTTGATACAGTAAGCTTTCTTTTTGTCACATCATCATATAATTCAATTTGATTATCACAAAAAGAATCAAAAATATAAGGATTATCATATCCATTTGTATTATTTATAATTTTCTCATCAAATAAAAAGTCCTTTATTTTATGAGAATTTTTAAATGAATATATTTTTTCACATTCAACAATTTTGTTAGGAAGTGCATTTTTAATTTCTTCCATTTTAGAAGCATTAATATATAAATAATGATCTAAAACATTATTACCACTCTCAGCGTTTAAATTGAAATATGCATGATTACTTAGATTAAGTAGAGTATCCTTATCACAGCTAGCTACATAATTTATGCTTAATTTGTTTTCCTTTTTAAAAAGCTTATATATTACTTTAAGAGTAAGATTACCAGGATAGCCTGCTTCTAAATCAGGTGAATAATAACTAAATGTACAAATATATGCATCATCATCTTCAGATAATATATAATTGAAATCCTTATAACTTAAGCCATCTGTTCCACCATGAAGACCATTTGGATCATTTGATTGAATGAAATATTCTTTACCATTTAAAACAAATTTTGAATTTGAAATTCTTCCACCAGTTCTTCCAATTGTTTTTCCAAAATAGGAAGTAGCATTTTCAAATTCCTTTTGGTTAATGGGCACAGTAACTATAGAACCCAGATTACCCATATAATCTAATGTTTTAATATCTACAATCGATGCACCAAAAGTTGATAAAATAACCTTAGTTTTAAATTCATTTTCTAATTCTATATAATTCATAATAACCTCACAATTTATATTTTATTTTCTTTCCTTTGAGGAAAAAATATAACCAAGATAAACTAATACAGTACAAGTTAATGTAATAAAACTATTTATTCTTTCTGGTTCAAAAAATAATAATGATAAAATCCAAGTTAACAACAAACCAATAAAAAAAATAATAATAATTGGATATGTGAAACCTAATTTAATCTTATTATTACTAAATCTAGATAAGCCACTAGCACCAGCTAAAATAACAAATATACCAATAAATATTCTAAAAATATTAATTATAATAACATAGACCATTAATTCTTTAGAAAAAATCCAAGAATTTGGATTAATAACATTAATTAAATATGTTAATCCTAAAAAAAATAGTATTGTTGATGTTATTAAAAGAGTCCTATTCTTAATTTTTTCAAATGAAGTTCCTGTTTTACAATCATATAAGATTTTTTCTCTATCTGAGGTGATAACAATTTCACCATTTTTAGAAAGAGATATAGAATTTAAATACCTTGATATAGCCAATATATTTATACTTTGTTTTGCAGGAGATAAAAATAAAACTGTTACGGCCTGCCATATAAATACCCAGCTTGCAATATCAAAAAATTCAAGTAAAATTTGAGCTAACAATTCATCCTGTGGTCCGTAGATTCCACTATCACATAAAGTTCTATTAATAATTAAAATAATAACACCTATAATGATTAAAATTGCTGAAATTAATTGATTTTTCTTTGAATTAATAACAACATCATATGAATTTAATTCAATTAAATCATTAAATTTTGACATGATTTGTTCTTCTGTATATATATCATAATCATCAATTTCTAAAATAATATCCACTTTATAGCCCATAGGTATTCTTTCAAATATTTTATTTAATTTTTCTAAAAATAAATCATCAAACATTACATTTGACGCCTCACCAACAGAATAATCTAAAAGTTCACTAGCATGATCATAATGCATTTTAATAGTTATTATCTTATTTTCCTCATCGACAGAATAATATTTTTTTAATAATTCTATTCTTCTTGTTACTAGTTCATTTTCTTTTTTCTTTTTCACAATTATCAACTCATTTACTATTATTTATATTAATTATAAAATTTTTTTCATAATAAATAAATACTTACTTTTAACATATTTAAAAAAACTCCAAGGTAGATAAAAAATCTACTTTGGAGAAATTATTTAGTATTTATAATTTTAAATATTTATTTAACGCATGAAATATCTCTATATTTATAATTATTTTTGAATATATTTTCATAACAGTATATTAAATCTTATTTAATTTATTTATATGTATGTATTAAATATCATGGAATTTCAAGCTAATATCAAATGCTTTGACAGAATGAGTTAATGCGCCAACTGATATAAAATCAACACCAATCTTTGAAACTTCCTCTATACGCTCTAAAGACATATTTCCTGAAGCCTCAAGCTGTTTTTTTCCATTATTAAGGGAAACACATTTTGCCATTAGCTCATTTGACATATTATCAAGCATAATAATATCACATTCAGTATTTAAAGCTTCAATAAATTGTTCTAGGGTTTCAACCTCTACCTCGATTTTCACATTATTAACCTTTGATTTAACTATAGAAACAGCCTTTGTAATACTACCTTGCGCATCTATATGATTATCCTTTAGCATTACCATATCAGATAATGAAAAACGATGATTTGTACCACCACCATGCTTAACCGCTAATTTTTCTAAATATCTTAGATTTGGAGTGGTTTTACGAGTGTCTAATATTTTTGTATTACCAAAAACTGCTTTTACATATTTATTAGTTGTTGTTGCAATAGCTGACATACGTTGAAATAAATTTAAAGCTACTCTTTCACCCTTTAAAATTGTTTTAGTATTTCCACTTATTGTTGCGATAACATCATATGCCTTAACATAATCTCCATCATTAAAATTAAATGAAATATTGAAATTTCCACCCACTAATTCAAATACTCTTTTTACGATCTCACATCCAGAAATAATACCATCCTCTTTTGCTATGAATTTAGCCTTTGAGGTATGTGAATCACTAATTAAATTATCAGTAGTAATATCACCATTTGGCATATCCTCAAATAATGCATCTTTTATTATTTTATCTACAATCTTATAATCAATAGATGAATTTAAGCGATAGTGAGAGCCTAAAGAGCATTTTCTATTAATTGCAGCCTCAATAATTAATAAAGCACAGGTAGCCATATTTAATGTTTCATAATAATATCTACTCATTACATTATTTAATTTTATTAAATTATTATAATGATTTGATATTATTGTTTTAGCAATTTCTAAACCCTCTGTAGTTCTTACTATTGAAACATATTTATCCATAATTTCTCTAATTTCAACTCTTATTGATTTAAAATTATATTTGTAAAATTCATTTGGAATTTCTTTAAAGACATAATTATGCTTTTTTATATCATCATCATCTTTAAATTCGTTTATCCCATCAGCAATTCTTTTTCCAAACACAATACATTCAAGTAATGAATTAGAGGCTAATCTATTTGCACCATGTACACCAGTATTTGCACATTCACCTACTGCAAAAACATTTTTCAAGCTAGTTTTTCCATTAATATCAGTTTTTATTCCACCACATAAGAAATGCTCGATTGGGGCAACAGGAATATAATCTTTAGACATGTCAACTCCTATAGATAAGCATTTTTCGTAAATAGTTGGAAATCTTTTTTGTAAAAATTCCTTTGGTTTATGAGTAATATCTAAGTATACATGATCACTCCATGTATCGAACATTTCACGATAAATACTTTGTGAAACAACATCTCTTGGAGCAAGCTCCATTCTTTCCTTATCATATTTAGCCATGAAGCGTTCACCCTCAATATTTCTTAATATTGCACCTTCACCACGAACAGCCTCACTAATTAAAAATCTTTGTCCTTGCTTATCATCTTCATATAATCCAGTTGGATGAAATTGTACAAATTCCATGTTACTTATTTCAATTCCTGCGCGATAAGCTAAAGCTATGCCATCTCCACATGCAATTTTTTCATTTGTTGAATTTTTATATATTCCTCCCAATCCACCTGTAGCAATTACAATTCTATTTGAAAAAACATATATCGGTTCGTTATTTGGATCTATTACAATCACACCTACTGCCTTATTATTATCAATAATAATGTCAAATGCCATCTCATTTTCAAATATTGAAACATTATCATATGTATAAAGCTTTTTTCTTAAATCCTTCATTATACATGCTCCAGTTGCATCACCACCTGCATGTAAAATTCTTTTTGATCTATGACCACCCTCTAAGGTTTTTACAAGCTCTCCATCATTTGTTCTATCAAATGATACACCCAAAGAAATCATATTCTCAATATTTACCTTTGCTTCATTAACTAATACTTTAGTTGCTAAAACATCATTAATATATGATCCTGCTCTTAATGTATCTTCAAAATGCTCATTTTTTTTATTTTCATCGAAATTAACCTCAGCAGCAATTCCACCCTGAGCTAAATTAGATGAGCCTTTTTCTATTTTATCCTTTATAAATAATCCAACCGATAATGACTTATCTAGATTTAAGGCTGTATATATTCCAGCTAAGCCACCTCCAAGAATTACAACATCAAATTCTTTAAATTTTCTCATATTTACCTCTAGCTTAATTCAAGCATTTTATCTAAGCAAACCCTAGCTTTACTTAAAATATCTTCATCTATTATAATTTCATTTGTTTCATTCTTTAGGCAATTATATAAATCTTTTAAGCCTGTCATTTTCATATCCTTACATTTTAGATTACCTGATACTGGAATAAATTCTTTATTTGGATTTCTTCTTTTCATTTCATAAATAACTCCCATTTCAGTACCAATAATAAACTTATTACATTCACTTTTTGTTACATATTCAATTAATTCCTTCGTAGAACCAACAAATGAAGCTTCCTTCAAAACATCTAATTTACACTCTGGATGTGCAATAAATAAAGCATCCTTATACTTATTTTTCATTTTTTCTACTTCTTTTATATCAATATCATTGTGGATACTACAAAACCCATTCCAAACATCAAATTTATATCCCTTTAAATCCATTGCATATTTTCCCAAATTTAGGTCAGGGCAATAAAGTATTTTTTTATTTTTATTCATGTAATAATCAATTATCTTTAACGCATTTGATGAAGTTACACATACATCTGATAATGCCTTGGTTCTAGCAGTAGAATTAACATATGTGACAATTACTGTATCAGGATTTTCTTTCTTATACTTACCTAAAGATATCTCATTAATCATATCAGCCATAGAACATAATGCATTCATAACAGGCAATAATACTTTTTTATCAGGTGATAAAATTTTTGCTGTTTCAGCCATGAAATGTACACCACAAAATACAATTATTGATGCTTTAGTATTTGCTGCAATTTGTGATAATGCTAAAGAATCACCTACGTAATCAGCAATTTTTTGAATTTCTTCATTTTGATAATAATGTGCTAAAATTACAGCATTTTTTTCTTTTTTTAATCTATTAATTTCCTCTATCATTTCTATATTATTCATAATTATTTTCTCCACTATATTTAAATAAATATGCTGGTCTATGACCACCATCTGATTTTATTTCATCAAGCTTAACAACTTTGTTTTTCATGTTTCTTCTAAAAACAGGATCTAATATTTTTTTACCTAAAATAGCCTCAAAAACAAGCTGAAGCTCCTTTAATGTAAATTTTTCTGGCATCATATGAAATACAATATCAGTATAATTTATTTTGTTTTGTAATCTTTTTATTGAGGTAATAATAACTAAAAGATTATCAAATGCCAAATAATTATTTTCAATTACTTCATATTTGATGATTCCATTTTTATTTATTATTTTTCGAACCTTTGAAGAAAAGCTTTCATCATTACCCTTTAAATTTAATGTAATAATTTCATCCTCTTCTATTAACTCAATATTAAAAAATTTTGCATTATCATTGATTTTATCAGTTATTTTATTTTTATCAACTAAACCAATGTAGCTTGCTGAAAGAACTCTTGTTCTTATATCTCTATCAACATCAGAAAATGTATATAGCTGTTCAAGATAAATATTATTGAGATTAGCTTCTGTTATTAATACTCTATTTGCACAATCCTCTAATGTTTCATCTAATGATAAAAAGCCTCCAGGCAAGCACCATTTACCCATAAATGGGGGAGTGTTTCTTTTGACTAATAAAATACTAAATGCTTTTTGATCAATCTGTCTATAATTTTTCTTTTCAATATCACTTACACTAAATAGTGTTATATCAGCTGTAACACTCATTTTTTCATATGAATCACTATTATAAGTTTTTAAAAATTCTTCATCACTCATATATTCACATATAGATAGAGGCTTATAATCTCTTTGGTATAAGCCATTTTTTATAATATAAGAAAAAACATTAGAATCTAACTTTCCTTCGGCATCAGAAAGTCTATTATTATATAAATCATCTCTTATTTTAGATGAAGAAATATCAGATAAATCTAAATCTAAAACCTTTATATCTCCTTTATATTTGGAAAATTCAATTAACTTATTATCAATATCAACATTTTTTCTTTTAATAACAAGTAAATTATAATTATCTAATATATATTCATATCTTTTCCATGTATTAAAATTTAATAAATTATCTCCACCTAAAATGAAATAAATTGAATCACCTTTATAAAGATTTGAAAGAAAATCTAAGCTTCTATATGTACAAATTAGATTATTTTTAAATTCATAATCTGATATTATTACCTTAGGGTTATTTTCAAACATAATTTCAAGCATTTTCATTCTTTCTTCACCTTTTAAAAGGTTACTCTTTTTATAAAAATTTCCTGTAGGTAAAATAATTATTCTATCAAAAACATTATCATCTAAAAGCTTTAATACTAATTTTTTATGCATTAAATGACAAGGATTAAAGCTACCACCATATACACCTATTCTCATAGCTTTTCAAGCTCCTTCAAATACATCCTGTAAGATGTATCACTACTCATTCTCAAATCACCACGTGGAGATATAGCAATGCTTCCAACCTTTATTCCATCACAAATACAATTTCTTTTAAACTGTTGAGTGAAAAATCTTTTTATAAAAATTCTTAATACATTTTTAATTTCTTCTTTTGTATAATCATTTTCAAATGCTAAACAAGCAATCATATATATTTTTTTTATTGAAGCACCATATCTTAAAAAATGGTACAAAAAGAAATCATGTAAAATATATGGTCCTACTGTTTTTTCAGTAATTTGTGAAATATTTCCCGAATCATCTACAGGTAATAATTCTGGTGAAATAGGAGTATTTAATATATCAGTTAATGTTTCTTTTATTAATCCTTCTTGTGAATCACGTATAAAAGAAATTAGTGCTGTTACTAATGTTTTTGGTATCGAAGCATTAACACTATAATTTGCCATATGATCACCATTATATGTTGCCCAGCCTAGTGCCATCTCTGATAAATCACCAGTCCCAATTACAATTCCATTTTCTTTATTTGCAATATCAAATAATATTTGTGTTCTTTCTCTTGCTTGTGAATTCTCATATGTAATATCATGTTTATTAATATCTTGATCTATATCCTTAAAATGCTTTATACAAGCATCCTTAATCGATATTTCTTTAAATGTAGCACCTGCTGAATTGATAAGCTTCAAAGAATTATCATATGTTCTATTTGAAGTTCCGAATCCAGGCATTGTAACAGCAATTATATTTTTAGTGTCAATATTTAAAGCCTTACACACACGAAGACATATCAAAAATGCTAAAGTCGAATCAGAACCACCACTTATTCCTATAACCATTTTACAATTTCCTAAATGCTTTATACGCTTTGCTAGAGCATAGGTTTGTATATTTAATATTTCTTCTAAAGTTTCATTATTATGGTTTAAAAAAGGAGTTTTACTATATTTTTTTAATAAATTATTATTCTTTTGATATAAATCAAAGCTTACATCAAAAAACTGATTATCAACATCATTCATCTCATAAGTTCTAATTTTTTTACGTTCATTATTAATTCTAAAAATATCAATATCATTAATTATAATCGAAGATGAAAATGAAAATCTATCATTTTCAATCATATCGCCTGAAGGTTCTTGAATTATTGAATGACCAGAAAATAATAAATCACTAGTTGATTCATAGCATCCACATGAAGCATAAACATAAGCAACAAGAGCTTTAGCACTTTGAATTCTTACTAAGTCCTTTCGATAATTAACCTTTCCAATTGTTTCATTTGATGCAGATAAATTAAAAATCACATTCGCACCATGATAGCTTGTAAAATTACTTGGTGCATTAATCATCCATAAATCCTCACAAATATCAATTGCATAGCATACATCCATATTTGTTGCATGATAGCAAAGCATATTTGATATTATTACGTCTTGATTCAAAAATTTTATATTATTAGTTTTTAAAGAATTTGCACTACTAAAATATCTATATTCATAAAATTCATTATAATTAGGTATATATGTTTTAGGAGTTATACCTAATATTTTTCCATTTGAAATACTAATTGCACAATTATACAAGGAATTACTTACCTTAACAGGTGAACCAACTATAAATACTATTTCTTTATTGACGCTGTACTCTATTAATTTTTCTAAAGCATTTAAGCATCCAGCATATAAATCATCATTTAAAAATAAATCCTGACATGTATATCCACAAATTGATAGCTCAGGGAAAACCGCTATATCAACGCCTTTTTTAAGTGCAAGATCAATTAGCCTTATTATTTCTTTCACATTTTCAATTGGATTTGCAATTTCAAGACTATTAGAAATCGCCGCAACTCTCAAATAACCATATTTTTTTAACATAGATTCTAGCTAGACATAATGTCTAACCACACCTCACTTTCCAATATATGCTTTAATTATATAGATATTTAAATAAAGAGTCAATGTTTTTATCATTTTGATAATATCAAATTGATAAAAAGATATAATGAAAATAAAAGTCAAAGATTAAACATCATTGACTAATATTTTAAATTTAAATATTTTTTGTTAATTTTTATATAACTTCAATTCTTCTATTGATTAATCTTGAATTCTCGCATATAATATTAACGTCAATGGACGTAATATAAGGATAATGAAAAGGGAAGGCGGCAACCTTCCCTTTTCGCATTTTGAAACAATGAACGTATTGTAAGGACTTACCTAATGACTACTTTTTACGGCAACCATCAAGCATGATGATAAGCACAAGCGCTATTATCATCACAACAAGATATTCCATCTTGTCCTCCTTAATCTACACGTCCATCGTTTCCTTCACGTGCTCTTTGTTCATCATTTCCTCCTGCAGTGGAACACACCACCATAATATGAATTATACACTTCATATTTAAGTTGTCAAATCTAATAAATTCCTTAATAAAGCCATTTTTCTAAAAATTATTTTATTTTTTATTCAACTATTAATCACTATCTTTTTTATAAAATTTAGTTAAAAAAGGTAATTTAATCTTTTTTAACTTTTTTTCATTTATATCTTCAAAATCTAAATCCTTTTCACCATTTTTCATTATATTAACAATAATCTCCATCATAAACATAGATATTACAAGTGATGAACCACCATAAGAAATAAAGGGTAAGGTTACACCTGTAACTGGTATTAATCCTATTACTACTATGATATTTATAAATACCTGAACCATTAATAAAGATCTAAATCCAAATGATAAATAGCTTGCGAAAAGATCCTTACAGGATTTTGAAAAACTATAGCCCATATAGATTATTGTTGCAAATAATAAAATTACTATTAATCCTCCTATGATTTCTAATTCATCACAAATGATTGCGAAAATAAAATCTATCCGAGAAAAAAATGTAGGTAGAAAAAATCCTTTAGCAATGCGCTTTTTTCGAAATTACGCCTGAAAAATAGCCTCTATTAACTTATAGAAACGCAAACACTATATGTGCTTCTAGGTAATATAAACTATATGTTCAATATTGCTTACAATGATGAATTCTTATATAACTTCAATTCTTCTATTGATTAATCTTGAGTTATCGCATATAATAACAGTGTCAATGGACGAGAAATAATTAAAATGAAAAGGGAAGGCGGCAACCTTCCCTTTTCGCATTTGGAAACAACGAACGAGAAATAATTAATACCTAAAGACTACTTTTTACGGCAGTCATCAAGTATGAAGGCAATAATCACTAGAATTATCACCAACAAGACAAGATATTCCATCTTGCCCTCCTTAATCTACACGTCCATCGTTTCCTTCACGTGCTCTTTGTTCATCATTTCCTCCTGCAGTACTATTGTACCAAGAGTAATTATAATTAAAATTTTATACTTGTCAAATTGATAAAATGGCGTTATAAAGCCATTTTTCTAAAAATCATTCTTTTTAAGTGTTTTATTTAAAAATATCATTATTTATAAGTACGTTTTTTATAAAATTTAGTTAAAAAAGGTAATTTAATCTTTTTTAACTTTTTTTCATTTTTATATTCAAAATCTAAATCCTTTTCACCATTTTTCATTATATTAACAATAATCCCCATCATAAACATAGATATTACAAGTGATGAACCACCATAAGAAATAAATGGTAAGGTTTCACCTGTAACTGGTATTAATCCTATTACTACTGCGATATTTATAAATACCTAAACCATTAATAAAGATGTAAATCCAAATGAAAGATAGCTTGCGAAAAGGTCCTTACATGATTTTGAAAGACTATATCCTATATAGATTAATGTTGCGAATAATAAAATTACTATTAATCCTCCTATAATTGCTAATTCTTCACAAATGATTGCGAAAATGAAATCTGTCTGGGGGAGAACTGGCAGATAGAATCAAGACTTTAGTAAAGTGATTTTTTTAAAATTACACCTAAAAAAATAAACTTTATGTTATAACGTTAAATTTTTATATAACTTCAATTCTTCTATTGATTAATCTTGAATTTTCGCATATAATGATAGTGTCAATGGACGAAAATGTGGATTAAATGAAAAGGGAAGGCGGTAACCTTCCCTTTTCGCATTTAGAAACAATGAACGAAAAAATGTGGTTATAACAATTACATAAGTAATAGTTATTAGTAATTAAAGACTACTTATTATGGTAATCTCTAACTATAAAAGCGAAAAAAAATAGTATTATCGCTAATATTACAAGGTATTCCACCTTGTATATACCTCCATCTTACACGTCCATCGTTTCCTTTAGAGCGTGCGCTTTGTTCAT
>JALEQD010000135.1 GCA_022768655.1 Anaeroplasma sp. | reverse complement strand
TATTCTGTTGCTAAAGCATAAATACCTTTATGAGCAAGGTTATTAACATCATAAACAGTACCCATTTTTGATTCTAGATAGTTTTGAACATCTTTATTATGCTTAATTGTATTCCACAAATCAATTTTTGATGTATTATCTGAAATTCCTGAATTAAATGTAGATGTGATAGAGCCAATATTTGAAGAATTAGATTTTAAATGATCATAAATATTAGTTTTCTTTATTAAGGATACCAAATTATTTGATACATTGCCTATCTCATTATTACTCAATAAACTAGTATAAATTGCTTTAATTTCATCAGAACTCATATTTTCTAATGCTTTAACCATTAACATACTTTCAGAATAATTATTATTTGTAATAGTATTTAATATATCCAAATATATTTTATTGTCCATACCAGAAAGTAAATATTGAAGTAATTCATATCTATCCTTCGAATAACGTAAATCAGTAAAAATGACATCATAAATTGCACTTTTGCTATCTCCTAAAATATCAAGATAAGAATAGGCTAAGGTTTTTAAGCTTTCAGCATCTAAAGCATCAACATATTCTTCTACTTTGCTTTTAATTGACGATAACGATTCATCACCTTCTGCAATAATATCAGCAATCAAATCAGAATACATTATATTTTCTAAAATTTCAATATATTTTTCTTTACTTAAAGCTGTATCTTGAATATTATCTATTATTTCATTAATAACTGCTTTTCTAGTATTTTCAGTTATTAAATCCTTTGACTGTGAATCAAAAAACAAATATTTTATTATACTCTTTAATTGGTCTAAATTTTGAGTGGCTAATATATCATTTATAATTTTTGAAAGTGTTGTTGTATCACACTTTGAAATCCATGTAGATGTATTTAATGCTTCAGTAAGAAGATTATTATAACCATTAGAATTTAAATGCTTACAGAAAGTATTATATTCTGTCATTAATTTTACTAAAGAATTTAAATCCTTTGAAAATAGTTCTGCAGCATTACCATATGCAATTTTACTCCATCCAATCGAATCTAATAAGTCAGAATTGATTTTTGAAAAACCAACAAATGAGAAATAATCATTTAATAATTGATCAGTTGGATATTTTACAACATCAACTACACTTGATTTTCCTTCAATAGCTTTTCTAAATTCAAATGATTCACTAAAAACACCGATATTATTATTTTCATCCTTTAGTGAAGATAATGGTGCATATACAATCATACTATTTAAATATCTATCATTTGGCATTGCTGTAAACATAGTTCCTGTTGAACCAACGATTCCAGATGGAATCTTACATTCATTTCCAACTAGAGAAATAGTATCTAAAAAGCTTATTAAGAATCGAATATTTATAAATTGAGCGTTATTGCTATTATTATAATTTAATACTGATATAACAGAACCAGCATATTCTTTGTCTGTAACAAGTGGTATTTTTATAAATGTAGGATTATCCATTTCCTTAACTGTATCTAATGATAACAATTCACTATATGTTACTGGAGTTGGTGTACCTGATACAGTTCTTGTAACATATAATGCCTTTACATTACCATAGTTAATAGAATTGGCAATTGTAACTGGATCAGCTTGAGTAATACTTGAAAACTTTGATAAATCAGATACTCCAATCATACCTGATGAAACTTCAGAACCAAATATATTTGCATAGTTTACAGTATTAATAACTCCTAATATTCCAGATGAAAGGATACCAGCAGAAATTGCTGATGGTTGAGAATATTGTGACTGACTGATTGTAACCTTAGTCTTTTTAGAAAAAGAAATTACCTCACCATAATTAATTGTATAAATAATATGTTGCTTATGAAGTAAATCAGCATCGTTAATTGAAGAATTAGTATGAGATAAATCATTTCTTGCAACAATACCAGATGCGGCAACAAAACCGTTTGTACCCATGTTGATATTTTTTATTTGTCCATTATTTGCACAGTCTTTTATTTGAGCATATTTATTTTCTTGGAATGTTGCAATACCAGCAATATTAGAATATTTTGCTTGTGTGAAATTAACTGTATTTAAAATATCACCTAAATTAAAGGCTGAAGAAATAATACCACTATTAATGACAGCTATTCCACCAATGTTAATATTAGCTGTAAAAGTAACAGGTGTTGTGTTATTACATTGTGTAATATTACCAGCATTTATTATTGAATCCATATTACCTATTAATGTTTTTTCATATGATGAACTCAATGGGTTATAGTATTTATAATCAGTTTCTGAAATAGTATTTTTATTTTCATAACAAATACCAGAAGCATAAATATTAAATGCCACTGAAGAAGGTAAATTTAAATCAATATTTCCACCATTGTAAAGCAAATTAGCTGTACAATTACTATTTAATGTTTCAAATAAACCATAAATATAAAGATTTTTAAAGCTTACACTTTGTGTAAAATTAAATACCATATTACCTTCATTACGGCAATCATTTAAGCTTACATATTCACCTGATAGACAACCTGAATATCTTCCTTCTGTTATATATGATGCTTTTAAGGTAATGTAGTTATAGTCTCTTAAGTTATAACAGCTTTGTGCTGATATTTTACCTTCTTGACTTGTAGTATTTGAAACAAATATTGGGGCAAACTCCTTTATAGAGGCCATATCGATTTCACTTGTTATTACTTCACTAGTATAATTGTTTGAAGCATTATATTGATAATTTAAATTATAAATATTTCTTAAGTTTGATGTGAATTTATTACTAGAATTAATATAAAACATTCCTGCTAAATTAATACTAGGGGCTTCACTTGTTGAAATATTATTTGTCACTGAAATTATTGTTGAATTAGTAACACCAGATACACTAAATTCAGTTGAAATTGATTTTAATAATGTTGGTGTAACATCAATTATTAAATCAACATTGGCAACTCCTGATATAAATGTTTCCTTTACAGCATTAAATGTTAAGCTTATTGTACCTTGACTATGAATTGATCTAATTTCATCATTAACACCATATAATCTACCAATAATACCAGCAGCTGATACTAATCCATTATTAGCATTTCCGTTTGATCCAATTGTGATATTACCTTTATTTGTTAATTCAGAAAAGCTAGTAGCATATCCACTTCCGACAATTCCACCAAGCATTTGTTTAATAGAAACATCACTACTATATGATGTTGCGATTAAATTAGTACCAGAAAGTAGATTAGACATTCTTCTATTTGTTTGAAGTGAATAACCAATCACACCACCTAAAGAATTTCCATGCTCATAGCCTGATGCTGCATTAGCAAAAATACTATCATCATAAACGTGAGTAGCTCCATTAATTTCACCTGAGGTAGTAAGCTTAGAAATATTTGAAAAACGTCCAGCAATACCAACAGCCATACCTGCAATATATCTTCCAAATTTACTATCTGATGTACTTGATGTGCTTAATTCTATTTTTGAATATACATTAACATTTTGGATTGTACCATCTTCAACATAGCCTGATACAATACCAATTGATTTTGTTAATGCTTTTGTTCCTAAAGCAAAATCACTGATAGTCGTAGTATTATAAAAATTAACATTTGAAATCGTACCACTAAGTAGTGGGAAAACACCATAACAATCAAAACCGTCATGTGCTACACTATTTTTTATAGTAGCATTGTAAATTGTTGGTGTAGTAACTTTGTTTCCATTTTTCAATGTTAATGAACCAGCATATTCAGTTTTGCCAGTGAATGTTGCACTAAAGAAATCATTATATGAATATAAATGAGTAGGAATATTCTTTAAATCAATGTCATTTAATAATAAATAGGTCATTGATTTGCTTGCAAAATACGGATCTTTGTTCATAAGCTCAAACATTTTAACAAAATCAAATTCATTTTGTATTATAAGCGTATTTTCATCGCCATTATACATAGCAAGTCCATTTCTATTTGGATATTTAATTTTCATTTTATTTGAACGGTAAGTGTTTGCTGTATACCAGCCTGGTTTACTATCAAATTTTGAATTCAAAGCATCTAGTGAAGATACATATTCACCATGAACTTTAACTTTACTTTCATCAATGGAAACTCCAACTAAGGCATCATTATATACATATATTCCATCTTTATATGACGTAATACAATCATCTTGGAAATACACATTTTCAATCGTACCTGTATTTTCGTTACAAATCTCACGGAAATCGAAATAATCTTGAACAGAGTAGCAAACCAATATTGAATAGCTAGTGTAACAATCCTTAATTTTTCCTTGATTATCGTATACAAAGCCTGCAATACTATAACCACCTGATGCAGCAATACCACCTGATGCATCATCTGCTCTTCTATTATCAATTACATAAACATTTTGTACTGTTCCAGTGTTCAATCCTGAAATAGGGGCAACGCCTACTATTTTATCAGGCTTAACTGTTTGAGATATACTTGTATTAATTAAACCAAAATTTTCAAGTGTACCTGCATTATATGCAAACATTGATGAATAAGAATTAGAAGAAATAACCTCTTCTGAGCTATATGAATATAGCTTCAATGAAGTAATTTCATAGCCATTTCCATTAAAGCTACCAGTAAAATTATTTGTTGTAGTTCCAATAGGATAAAAAGAACCTTTATATCTTGTAGCTTCAGTAAAATCAATGTTACTATATAATTCATAATGATAGCCAAGAAAATTAGTATCTGCTTTACATAATTGACTAAACGCATGTAATTCTCTACCATTTTTAATAGTAATAATAGTATCACCAGTCACTGATGGTAATTCAGACTTAATACTACTAAACATATCATTACTATCAACATTATAAAAATCATGAATAGAAATTATACTTGCATTATTATTCCAAGAAGTTGATGCTATTTCTGAAAGTCCAGTTTTATAAGCTGAGGTATTACTAACAGGAATGTTACTTCTATTTGTGTCTTCAGTATTTAAATTTGTCATAAAACCAACAAATGCTACTAAAGCTATTGCTATTGTAGCAGCTGTTTTTACTATTATACTTCTAAACTTCATAGTAACTACCTCCTTTACTTCCAAATTGATGGATTAATACCCCATACAGCATCTATTCTATTTGCTTGAACTGCTTCTGCTTGAAAACCAATTGTAACAAAAATTGTTTCACGGTAAGCACCATTTGCTGCTAATTTATATTCATAATCTGAATAATCAAATAATGTAACTGTTGTTTTTTCTTTTATTAATTCTTTGTAATAAGCATAACCAGTTGCTTCATCAAAATACCATTTTTTACTATCAAAAATAAATGCTTCCTTAGCCTTAGGAATAATTTCATTTTTCTTTGTACCAGAATTATAAACACGATATGAGCTCCAAGAATCTTGAATCTTCACTCTAATATAAGTAAAAATTGTACTATCAGCGGTAACTGTTACCTTTAGATTCTTTAATTCAAGATATTCTTCTGTATTAAATGATCTTCTTGCTGATGCGTAGCAATATAATGATGAACCATCATAGCCTAATCTATCTGAGGTTATAGCTTGATAATTAGCAGCCACATCAGGACCTAAATCATCTCTATTTGTTAATTCCTCTAACGCAACACTACAAGAAATAACCTTACCAAATGTAGCATCAACATCAACATTTCTATTCAGTTGGAAAATAGCGAAAACATTTGTTGTTATTAATGCAAATGTTAAAATTGCAAATAAAGAAAACAACGCAATTTTTCTTTTCATTTCCATCACATCCTAATTAATTTTTGATTTTATTTGTCTCAATATTAATTGTAATCTTTCTAGATTCTCTACCATATATTTGTTCATTTGTTGCATTCTTATCAGCAAAACCAATCAAATAACAATATACAGTTATACTTCCACCTGCTGCTAAAGTATTTTCTCCAGATGATATTGTATTATTTTCAAACCATGTACTAAAATTACCAGCTGGAATACTTGCAAGCTTTTCTGTTGTAAAATATGCATCAATATATATATCATTATCCTTGTACAATGTTTTTGAAATATCGTATGTAAAAGAAGTTTTTCCAACATTGACAAGCTCAAAAGTAATCATACAAGACATATCTAAAAAATAATCCTTTTCAATTTCACTTGTTATATCAAAATATGTAATATCTGAAACTTCGAAAGTAGTTGTATCTCTATTATCACCATCGATTGTATATGTGTATTTTAATCCTGTTGAATTACCACTAATTTCTTCGCCACTTTTAATATTTACATACCAAGCATATGAAAAGCCTAAAATTGTAAGTATACATAATAAAGCACCAATGGAATATCCAATTAGTTTAGAATATTTTTTCATAACTAATCCTCCAATCCCACAAATAAAGCTTTAACCAACAAGTTTTGGAATGCATATTCAATTGTTGCATCATCGCTAAATTTAAGTGCAAAGTAATATTCTAAAATACCACCCTTTGCGATAGTATTTTTTTCAAATAAAATCTTATCGCTAAGTATCTTGTGGTTTTCGCTTAGTGTAAGATTATTTTCATCCTCATATGTATAAATTTCTATCATATCCTGCATTAGATAATCCTTTAACATCAAACTACCATTAGAATACAAATATAAAATCTTTCCATTTGAAACTACCCTATTTGAAGAAATATCGTAAAGCTTAAGCTCGTTAACAGTATTATTCAATGTGTACTTTGTATAAACATAACCTGACTTTGCAAATATTTCCGTTTCATCAATTGTAGATGATATTCCTTCAAAACGTGCATAAAAGTTTGAATCCTTACCAACCATATTTGTTATAGTTAATTTAAAATATCTTATATCACCAGGATTCATATCATTCATTTCTAGGGTTGGTCCAAATTCCTTTGTTTCTGTATTTAGCTGTTGTAGCACAACAGTAAAATCCTTTGAATCTGATTCTGCTTGAATACCAGATGTAGAAACATTTTTGTTTGATGTATACCAAGCATATACAACAACAATGCATAAAAGAAGCACACATGCCAATGAAGCAATTGATGATATTAATTTAAAAAGTGATTTACCCTTCATTCGCACACGCCCCCTTTTATAAATAAAAAATGCTAAACTTCCATGCCATTACAAAAAAATAAAAGTGTAACTGGCTGCCTAAGTTTAGACCCTATAGCTTTGCGTCGCCAAATCACTTTGGTTTTGCCTTTAATCTCTATTTTTCTTACGAATATTATACTACAAAGAAATATATAAAACAATGATTATTGCCTAAAAAAAATCATTTTTATTACATTTATGTAATATAGAGGCGATTTTTAATGCAATATTATGACCTCAAATATCATAAAGCACTCAATAGATCGCACATTTTACCCAACATCTTAAATGGAGCTAAATCAGGAATATATAGTCAATTTATAGCTGATATTGTCGTTTCTGTTTTGCTTTATCAAAATCAAATAATAGAAAAAGACATTATCGTAAGCGAAATATCAAGCTACTATGCAGCAGTAGCAAGCGGAATGCTATCAGGCTTTTTAGTCATTTATATGGATCCATTCGCTACAGCAATATTTTCCTCAATAGCTTACACATTTGTATTCGAAATAGTAGAATATCAAACAATAAATGATCCAATAGAATTAGATGCAGAAGAAATTATTTCAGATGCAGTTTTTGCTGTAATTCTTTTGTATCTATTTGATCCAGTAGCTCACAACCAATACCTAAGATATCAACAAAAGCGCCACCTCATAGAACCAACATATAAACGAATGGATAGAACAAATGCTCAAAATATTTTCTTTATTGTACTTGTAAATACTTTTTCAATATTTAGTATTGATGATAATAAATTGAAAAATCTAACATAAAAAAATCGGCAAAATTAACACAAAATTTGTGTTATTTTTACCGATTTGATTATTGTTTAATTTCCTACTGATTCATAACATTTTAGTCCCAAATTAAATAGCGAAACACCAATTGTAACAAAGAAAATACATGATAAAACAATAGTACCAATCAATCCGTAAACACTATTAAATGGCAAAAAGCTAGCAGTCCCAAAAATAATATATTCTACTGGCACTGACATAATTAAACCAAAAGGAACAATGAATAACAAAAATATACTTACTCCTTTTGCATGCTTAAAAATTGACATTGGATACTTAGCACAATCACTAAAACCATATACTACACTCATTACCTGACCACTTCTTTTTGTCCATAATGCTATAGAGCTTGTAATAAGCTTTAAGCCAGTGATTACACCCGAACCAAAGGTTAAGCATATAATCATTAAAAATACCTTTGAAAAATCCCAGGAAATATCAATATTTGTACCACAAATACTGATTAATAATACACCCAGAATTAATTCACCCAATGCTTCAAATTGGATAGTTTCAGCAATAATTTGAAATAATGGATGAACTGGTCTAACTAGATGCTTATCTAATTTTCCCTGTGGAATATACCAATACCCAATAAACCATAAGGCATCCGTAAATAAATGATCAATACTTTTTACAAGCATAACCATTCCATATAAAAAGCCAAGCATATACATATTCCAGCCATCAAGCGTATTTATTGATTGAATCATAACTGCAAGAGCAAAAATCGAGCATACATTAGTAAGCAAAAATGAAAAAATACCTATAAAGGCATCAGCCTTATATTCAAGCCTTGCTTGTATAGAACGGCTAATATATACAAAATATAATTTAATATACCTTACCATATTAACCTCCTTGAATTATTAGCTTTTTTGTCGCATGAGCATAAGCGATCCTACCAATAAGCTCAAAAGCAAATAGCCATAATATCGCAATACCAAGTGATGCTAATGCATTTAGTGGCGTAATTCTACCAATCACTAGGTAGGTTGGATACTGAGCCATATACACAAATGGTGAATAATCTAAAATGGTTCCTAAGCCTTTTATCCAAAGAATACTAGATGATGCAATAAAGGACATTGGTATTAATGTTCCTGATAAAAAGCCTTGAACAGCATTTTTTATTTGGAATAATCCAAATGAAGCATTTGTATAAAATGCTAAAATACCAAAAATGAAATTAAATGAATCATTTAAAATACATGCGATAATTTCAAATAAAATTAGAATTACTAATCTGCATAATAAATCAAGTATTCCATTAAACGGAATAAAGCCTATCACTGATAAAACTATATAGCTAACTGATAATAATGGAATTCCAATTATCAAATTAGCTGATATTAGATTACCTATAGATGAAAAAATAAATCTATTTCTATAATTAATAGGCTTAATTAATTGGACAGCAATTGTACCATCCTTTATCTCATTAGAAATGGTATCACTTGTTCCACCACCAAAAACTGAAAATGAGAAAATGAAAATTATAATGTTATAGGATACTATTTCTTTATATGTAAATCCATTTAAAACCACAGAATATAAATCAACGCCCGTTGATGATGCATGTGAATTATATACAGCAGTCCATACAAAGACTGTTAACAATATTGATAAAACATCAATAAATAACCAAATAAATATTGTTGTTTTATACGCAATGAAATCCATAAATGAAGCTCTTGCGAAAGGAAGATATTTTTTAAAAAAGCTTTTCATTATTCTATTCCTTAAACAAATCCTTTACAACATCCTCTATTGTAATTGAATGTATAGACATATCATCAATATGTACCTCTTTAACTAAATATCCTAAAACATTATCAAATTCTATTAAATCAGCATTGAATGTCGCATATAAGCTATGCCCATCAAGCTTATATGTAACCCTACCATCAAATGTATCAAATTCCTTATTATCAATCTTATCCTTATATGTGATATGTAATGATTTAGTATTGCCAAATTTATTCTTAATTTCATCCTGTGGACCGTCAAACAAAACAGTTCCCTTATCAATGATAATTAGCCTATTACACAAATCCTCAATATCGGACATATCATGTGTAGTTAATATAACAGTAGTGTTATATTCCTTATTCATTTCTTTAATTGCTTTTCTTATATTTTCCTTAACTAAAACATCAAGTCCAATAGTAGGCTCATCTAAAAATAATATACTTGGATTATGTAAAAAAGATGCACCTAAATCAGCACGCATTCTTTGACCTAAGGATAATGTTCTTACAGGCTGATGAATAAAATCATTTAAGCTTAATAATTCATTTAAAAAATTCATTCTTTTCTTATAATCATCATCACTAACCTGATATATCTCCTTTAAAATCTTGAATGATTCGATTAATGGAATGTCCCACCACAATTGTGTTTTTTGTCCAAAAACAACACCAATATTTTGTGCAACCTTCATCCTATCATCATGTGGATTAAGTCCATTTATTTTGACTTCACCAGATGTTGGGTTTAATATACCGCACATCATTTTTATTGTTGTTGATTTTCCAGCACCATTAGATCCTATCAAACCAACCATTTCACCATCATTAATTTGAAATGATATTCCCTTTACAGCCTCTATTTTTTCATATTTTCTTGAAAAAAGAGTTTTTAGCATTCCCAATACTCCTTCTTCTCTAATAGGCTTTTTAAAGGTTTTAACCAAATTATTAACATATATCATAAGCGTAAATCTCCTAAAAAAGATATCTATTTATATTAAACTACTTTTTTATTACATACTCAATAAATATATAAAATCAAATTAATTTAGAAAAAAAACAATTACTCATTTTAAATAAATAATTGTTTTTAAAATATATTTAAGCTTCAACTTTTAAGCCATTAGAATATGCTAGAGGTCTTCCATAAAAATCCTCATATATTTCCTTCCAAATCTTATAGTTTTCACTCATTTGATAATTCACATTATCTCTAAACTTCAAATCAGGATTTGGATAAATAGGCTTACCAACAATAATAGTATATTCCTGTACAGGATAGCCAGATTGATCTAATACATCACTATCCTCCATTGCGATAAAGCATGGCAATACTGGCACATTAGCACGCGCCGAGAATTGAAATGCCCCCTTCTTTAATGGCTTGGGCTTACGATAATTCCACCACATTGATTGTTCGGGATAAACCAAAACAAAATTTCCATCGTTTAATAATGTATCAATTGCTTTAGCAAATTGATGCATTGCCTCTTGATTTCTACTAAGTGGTAAGGTATTACAATCTCTCATTAATGTTCCATAAAAACCAGGATAGCTTGTGTAATTTGCTTCATTAATTATTCTAAAGAACTTCTTTTTATTCTTGAAATGCTTTGAATTTTCAAATGTAATTTCCATAGCGAAGCTATCGAAGGCATTAAAATGATTACAAGTAATGATCGCGCCAGTATCTAGAATATTAAAGTTTTCAATACCTCGTATTTCCTTTATTATAAATTGTCTTTCCTTTTGTAGTTTATCAACAAATTTATGTGCCAATTTATAAGCTATTTTAGAACGTAGTTTGCTCGATAATTTTTTTTTTAGATAATCAACCTCACCAGGCTTAATTTCTCTTCCAGGGACATCATTTTCTACATCACAATCAAATTTACCCTCTTTTTCATATTGTTCGATTCTTTCTAAAACCGCTAATCTATCCTCAGATAATTGAGATTTTTTTTTAATCATTTGGTAATAGCTATCATCTCTTTGAGTTTCATATATGGCAAGCTTAGATAAATTTTCTGCACCTTCCATATCAATTTTCTTCTTTTCCTCAGGATATGTATCTCTTTCATTTAAAATATCCTCATAGAATTCAGTTTGACTAGCATACTTCCAGAAATATTTTTCTAATCTACAATCCTTATAATGCCAAGGCTTAGAAACCATGATGTAATGAATAATATTAATTTCTTCATCACTATACTTAATTTCCCCAAATACCTCAGTATTCCAGCTATTTTCAAGCCAAAATACATTCTTATGACATATAACATTTAAATAGTCCTCATCCTGAGTAACTCTAAAATTATAAACATGTAATAAATCAACAAATTGATTTAATACCTTCTTTTCTCTAAACATCTTACAGTTGATAAGAAGCATACCAGCATTAAAATATTCATATCTACTAATACCACATACTGCCTCTACATAATCACCATATACCTTTTCCTGAACCATAGCCTGCTCCTGACAAGCACCAACATAATAATTTGATATATCATGATTATATAATTTTGAAATATCACCTAAAACAATAGTATCACTATCAATATAAATTGCCTTATCATATTCTTTAAACATTTCTGAGATAAATAATCTATAATATGTTGTTTTAGAATAATAATCTCTAATTGGTAACATATCGCTTATTGATTTTAAATAATCAGTACAATCATTAAATTCAATATCAAAATTTTCATTTTTTAATTTTAATGCAGCCTCCTGCATCTTATCACTTACATTAGTATGTAAAATGTGAATAGAGTAATTATAATCTTTTGATGCATTATCAATCATTGATTTTAATGATACAATTGTAAATTTAACAAAATTATCATCACATGCATAAAAAACAGGGATAATTGGTTTATTCATATTATTCATTTCCTTTTTCAAATTTTTTCTTTAAATAAATGTATTCAAACAATATATCATCAAATTGATAATATCCAAATACCTTATGAACCTTACTTATATGCCACTGCTTAATATTATCAGTGTGGGGATAAGGTAACCAAAATAATCTTTTAGAAAAATGACGGATAACTGTATGCTTATGCAAAAATTTTTGATCATTAAATTTTTGTGGAAGCATCTTCTTTTTAGTAGTTGATCTAATTAATGCACTTTGATCTGCAAACACTAAATGCTTAGTCTTAATTAGTTCTCTAGCTTTACTTAATATATTAGTTTCCTTCATTCTTTTTAAATTAAATAACAATACACCTGCATTAATATAATTAGGCTGAATCAAATATTTACCATAATGATCACGTGCTGATGCATATTCGTAATCTGAAACATCAATATCGTATAAAAGAGTAATATCTCTATTAAACATAACATCAACATCTAAATACAATAGCTTATCAGGCATATCAGGAACCATATCAGCAAATAATCTTAATAGTGTATATGGTGAGCAATAGCATTGCTCATTAGGACTACCTCTAAATTCCTTGTTATATAAATCTAAAACATCAATTCTGATTACCTTATTTTCACAATTATATGATTTCGCAACAGAATCAAGATAATTAGCCATATCTTCACCTAAATCTAAATAAGTAGGCTTAATATCTGATACATTCATTGTGAAAATATAAAAACAGAACGGTTCTTTTGTTGTAGTTCTTTTAAATATTGATAGCATTGTTGTAAGCATACCATCAAATACCTTGTCATTACCACAAAATAGTATATTAATCATTAATTTTTTCCTTCTTTACATATTTTATCAATTCAACATTACTATTTTTACTTCTTTCAACCATAGTATTGTATACTTCATCTCTAAGCTTTTGTCTTTGTTCCTTTTTAGGTAAGCCTTCCTCGGGGAAAAATGGACCATCAATATATGTTACAACCTTTGGATTTTTTGAATGCTTTCTTTTCTGATATGTATTAGTAAAACAAAATACTGGAGTATTGTATGATACTGGATATCTAAATGATGTATCCAAAAATGGTCTAATTTTTGTATAAAAAGGCCAAATATGTGCCTCAGGATAAATACATATTGCCTTTTTCCCTTTTAATCTATATTCAATACAAGAAACAAAATTCTTTGTAGCCTCCTTATCATCTGGAAGTGGTACTGCACCTAAGCTTGGTGTAACCCTTCCTAAATAGGGCATAGATACATTATTAGGATGTACAATAACATATGTATCCTTCATTCCATTAATCATTGATGGAATTACTGCATCACATAAATGATGAGTATGATTACCAAAAATAAAATAACCAACCTTTTTATATTTTTTTAATTTCTTTCTGCCAATCATCTTATGGCGAAATTTAAAAAATAAATATGCTTTGGCAATTGGAAATGCTATTATTCTATACCAAAATATATGAGTGATTTTTTTCCATATGCTAGTATAGTAATATTTATAATTACCGTCTATTTTTTTAGGAGTAATCTGTGCTTCACTAAATTCATTATTTAGTTCATCATCATAATAAATTGTTTTCATAAAATCATTCCCCAATTAGCAATGATAATATATACTATAAATAAAGAAATAGCAATAAATATTGTGTATACATCAATATCTACAATTAATAGAGCCATTTTTCATCACTCTACTATCAGTAGAATTATTAAATTATGGCTTTATTTAGACATTTTTTTGTGCTATAATTGATGCATGGATGATTTAAAGCAAATAATAGCTAAAAATTTAGTAGAGCTAAGAAAAAGGAAAAAGTATACTCAGCTTGATCTCGCAAACACATTACAATACTCAGATAAAGCAATATCAAAATGGGAGAAAGGAGATTCACTACCTGATATTGAGGTACTATATCAAATCTGTAATTTGTATGGTGTTACGCTTGATTTTTTAACTCACGAAGGAAGCTTTGAGGAAAAAAAAGAATATGTATTAAAAAAAGATGAAAGAAAAAATAAGGTAATTATTACAGCCTTATTTGTTTCTATCATCTGGTTAATCGCAATAATATTCTTCTGCTATATTATTTTTGTTTATGATGTAATATTTTGGCCTATTTATGTTTGGGCAGCCCCTGGAACATTTGGTGTATTAATCTTTTTTAATTCTTTATGGGGAAAAAAGAAATGGAACGTAATTGTTGTTTCACTTTTCATTTGGACATTTTTAGCATCAGTACATGTACAATTCATTTATTTTAAACAAAATGTATGGCCAATATATTTAATTGGTATTCCACTCCAGGTTGCTACTATATTAATAGCACAACTTCATAGAAGCTAATATTATAAAAAAATTATGGCTGTTGAAAATACTTTTAGAGTAAATTTCGACAGTCTTTTAATTTTACTATATAAACAAAATCATATAATGTGGAATTGTTTTTCTATTCTCTACTATGCCTACATTTCCATTAACTAATTTATAAGAAACTGAAGGACAATACTTTCTGTTAAAATTATTTAATGATGGAGTAGAATCATTTCCGACTTTTACTTCTATAGGAATAACCCTTATGCTTCCAATTAAGCAAATTATTATATAGTTTTCTTCTAATCATAT
>JALEQD010000101.1 GCA_022768655.1 Anaeroplasma sp. | reverse complement strand
AGTTTTCAAAGAAAATAGTCTGGTGATGATGGCAAAGTGGTCACACCTGTTCCCATCCCGAACACAGAAGTTAAGCACTTTTACGCTGATGGTAGTACTTTTAATAGTGCGAGAGTAGGTAGTTGCCAGGCTTTCTCTTTGTTTATATATATTAAAATTTGTTAAGGTATTCACTAGTTTTTATAATTAGTGATTTTTTTATTTTTTTCTTGAAAATATAAAATATTATTATATAATTATATTTGCGACTCAGTCGCAAATTGGAGTGGTATTAATGTATTCAACAAATAATAAAAGACTATTAATTGATTTATTTAAGGACAATGAAGAAAAAGTATTTAAGGCATCTAATTTAATTGAAACGTTAAAGGATAAGATGAATAAGGCTACAATTTATCGTCAATTAAAGCAATTAGAAGATGAGAAGATAATTAGAAAGTCATATAATGATGAAGATAATTCGTATGAATATCAATATTCTTCTTATTGTAATAATCATCTTCATTTGAAATGTAAATTATGTGGTAAAATAATTCATTTAAAATGTAATGATGCAAATACATTTATTTCACATGTATTATCTATCCATGGCTTTTCTATTGATTCTTATTCAACAAGTATTTTAGGAATTTGTAAGGAGTGCTTAGGCCATGCTTGATATTTTTTTGGATGCACTTATTGATAGCTTAAAGGTTTTTGGATTTTCTTTTATTATTTATGTTATTTTGTCATTTTTTGAAGAAAAAATAATTCACATTCTTGAAAAAGAAAAAAAATATTCTCCAATTTTAGGGGCAACAGTCGGATTGATTCCACAATGTGGTGTAAGTGTAGTTGCTGCTGACTTATATACAAAAAAGCATATTACTATTGGAACCTTGTTTGCAGTATTTTTTGCTTGTAGTGATGAAGCATTACCTATTTTGTTTAGTACAAAAGAATCAATTATTTATGTTATACCTTTACTTTTAATTAAATTTGTTTTTGGATTTGTAATAGGATATCTAATAGATTATTTTTTTAGTAAATCAAAGGAAGAAAAACAGGATTTAGATATAATTCACATTGGTTGTTGTCATCATGACTTAGATCATTCAACCATTCTATTTGAGCATTTTATTCATCCACTGCTTCATTCTATTAAGATTTTTATTTATGTATTCGTTGTTAACATTATTTTTGGAATGACAATTTTTTGGATTGGTGAGGAAAATTTGATTTCTTTCTTATCTAATAGTAAATATATATCTCCAATAGTATGTGGATTAGTTGGATTAATTCCTAATTGTGCATCATCTGTTTTAATTTCAGAATTATTTATACTTGGTGATGGAATTATTCCATTTGGCGCATTAGTTACTGGTCTTTCTGTTAATGCAGGCTTGGGAATAGTTTATTTAATTAAAAACAAAAAGAATATTAAGGATGTTTTATTTTTGATTTCAACGTTATTTATATGTTCTATAATCGTTGGATATATTATCATTTTAATAATGAATTTATTTTAAGCTATGCTGATACTTACTAAAATAAGTATCAGTTTTTCTATAATAAAGAATAAATAATAGTTTTGAAATAAAAAAACATATTTTTTATGCTCGATTTGTAAAATATGATATAATGAAACTATAGAAGGTGTTTTAAAAATAAGTATAGAAAAGGAGGAAAATCGAATAATTTATTCGATATAAACGTAATGAAATTCATTATAACAATTGGACGAGAATATGGCAGTGGTGGAAGATTTATTGGAGAGCTACTAGCTAAAAAATTAAATATTTCTTTTTATGATGAGAATCTATTGACTAAAGCTTCAGAGGAATCGGGATTATCAGAATTTGTTTTTAAAAGCTATGACGAAAAAAAGGATGCATTCTTTGTAAATGGAGCAGGATTGTATTCTTATGATATGTCTTTAGGACAAAAAGTATTTTTAGCACAATTTGAAACAATTAAAAATATTGCAAAAAATGAATCCTGCGTAATTGTTGGAAGATGTGCTGATTATGTTTTAAAGGATATGGAAAATGTTATTAGTATTTTTATATGTGCGCCTATGGAGGATAAAATAGAACGCGCAATTAAATATTATGGATTAAATCCAAATAAAGCTCAGTCACAAATTGCTAAAATAAATAAAAAAAGAAAAAGCTATTATAATTATTATACTGATAGAGATTGGGGTAAGGCTAATAATTATGATTTATGTATTAATTCTAATATTGGTATTGATGAATCTGTAGAAGCTATCATTGCTTATGTAAAGGCTAGGTTTCATATTGAATAGAAATGATTATATCTCATATATTATTCATAATGGTATTAATCTTCAAAATTATCAGGTTGTCGAAATAATAGGAAGTATCATTAATAAAAATTTTATTATTGAGCTTGAAAAAGCGTTATATTATAGTGGCGCAAAAGAGGTTTATATTAATTATAATGATGATGAAGTAATGAATGAGAAAATTAATAATGGTTATTCACTTTATATAAATCAGGATATTGATAAATATATAAAATTAATAGAAAAGAAATTTACAAGAATAATTGTCAAAACAGAATTTGTTAATTTTAATCACTATAGTGAAATGAAAATTTCAGAGTATAAAAAATCAATGAGAATGCTAAAATTTGTTGAAGATTATTTTGTGGATTTATGCTCTCAAAAAACAATATGCTGTGCGGCGAATAAATATTGGGCAGCAAGATTAAATATGACAGAAGAATCATTATGGCAAAAAATTTATTATTTAGTTAGCTATAAATCTGATGCTTTAGCACAAATTGAAAAACTAAATAGTCTAAATTTAACTGATATAGAGATTAAAACTGATTTAGGTACAAGATTAAAAGCTAGATTAACAGATGATTTTGTTTTTGCAACTAGTAGGTTAATTACAAAAGATGGTATTGAATTTACTCAAAACATTCCATCTCTTGAAATTTTTACATCACCAAATAGATATCTTGTTGATGGGAAAATAGTTTCATCAAAGCCACTAAAATATAAAGGAAAAATAATCGATAATATAAAATTAACAATTAGAAATGGTAAAATTATTAATTTATCAGATTATAATTTTGATTCTAATTATGAATATATAGGAGAAATAGGAATATTAGAAACAATAACAGAGGATTTTTATTATTCAAAATTGCTTGATGAAAATACAGCGACTCATATTGGACTTGGAAAATCATATCCATATGGAATTAAGCAATTAGATAAAATAAATAATTCATTAAGCCATTTAGATATTGTTATTGGTGATGGTAGCATAGAAGTATATGGTTATAATAAAAAAGAAAAATATATAATAATTGAGAAAGGTAAATTAAAAATAGAAAAGATATATGGATAGAATATTAGATCATAGTGTAAATGTTATTTCTTTTGAAAAAAACGGTAAATATTATTCAATGTGCTGTGCTTGGAGTATGAATGTAGATTATGATAAGGTTGTGGCATTGCTAGGTGCACAAAGTATAACAGGAAAAAATATTTTAAAAGGAGATATAATTGGATTTTCTTCTTTAGAAAAAAATCAAAAGGATATTGCCTTAAAAATAGGCGAAAATCATTCAGATAGTGAAAATAAGCTTGAAGGAATAAACATAGAAAAGAAAGGTAGCTCTATTACAATATGTAATGCTAAAAGTGAATGTATTTGTGAGGTTATTGATGTACTTCATCTTGATGAGATAGAAGAGGATAATCTAATTTATTTAAGGGTTCTTTCTTCTAAAATAAATGATGGATGCTTTTTGCATATGGAGGATTTTTAATTGTCTTTCTGAAACATACAATAATTTATAAATTTATAATAGTTGTCTAAATATTGATATTTATAAAAGAAAAATAAAAAAAGCTGTAATTCCTAAGCGTACAAATAGATATTTTCATGAAAACGTTTTTAGTAAAATGAATAAAATTTTAAAAATTTCATTTTTTTACATAATATTGAAATTATATACATTTATAAAAGCAAAATTTAGAATATAATTTCAAAATGTAAAAAAAGTGTAAAATGATGTTCGAAAAATGACTTTTTACTGATTGACAATAATAAAATAAGTGTTTATAATAGGTAGTATATAAATATTAAAAGTTATGGTATTATAATATATAATATTATAATTTGTAGAAAGGATGATAGGGTGGCTAGACATACATTATCTGTATTGGTAAATAATCATATGGGTGTGTTATCAAGAGTCAGTGGTCTATTTAGTAGGAGAGGATATTCAATAGATAGCTTGTCAGTAGGAACGACTGAAAACAGCAAGTTATCTAGAATCACAATTGTTGTTGAATGTGAAGAAGATGTATTTGATCAAATCAAAAATCAGCTTTCAAAGCTTATGGATGTTATTAAGATTTATGAATTTGATGAGGATACTTCTGTTAGACGTGAAATGGCATTAATAAAAATAGATGCAAAAAGTGAAAAAAGAACCTCAATACTTGAGATTGCAAATATCTTTAGAGCACATGTTATTGATGTTACGAATAATTCTATGATTTTAGAATTGACAGGAGATCAAACAAAGGTTTCAGCAATTATTTCCATGCTTAGTGAATATGGAATAAAAGAGGTAATTCGAACAGGAGTTACAGCGATCGCTAGAGGAGATAGCGAATTAAAAAATATAAATGAGTAAAGGAAAAAGGGGAAAGAGAAAATGTCTGATGCAAAAATTTATTATCAAAAGGATTGCGATTTAAATCTATTGAAAGGAAAAACTGTTGCGATTATAGGTTATGGTTCACAAGGCCATGCTCATGCTCTAAATCTACATGATTCAGGTGTAAATGTAATTGTAGGTTTATATGAGGGTTCAAAGTCATGGGCTAAAGCAGAAAAGCAAGGTATGAAGGTTTATACAGCTGCTGAGGCTGCAAAAAAAGCAGATATCATTATGATTTTAATTAATGATGAAAAGCAAGCAGCTATGTATAAGAAGGATATTGAACCAAATCTAGAACCAGGAAACATGTTAATGTTTGCACATGGTTTCGCTATTCATTTTGGTCAAATTGTACCACCAAAGGGTGTAGATGTTACAATGATTGCACCTAAGGGCCCTGGTCATACAGTAAGAAGTGAATATCTTGCTGGAAAGGGTGTTCCTTGTTTAGTAGCAGTTGAAAAGGATGAAACAGGAAATGCTTTAGAGTTAGCTAAAGCATATGGTTTAGGTATCGGTGGAGCAAGAGCTGGTCTTCTAGAAACTACATTTAGAACTGAAACTGAAACTGACCTATTCGGTGAGCAAGCAGTTCTATGTGGTGGAGTATGTGCATTGATGCAGGCTGGTTTTGAAACATTAACTGAAGCAGGATACGATCCTAGAAATGCATATTTTGAATGTATTCATGAGAAGAAGCTTATTGTTGATTTGATTTATCAATCTGGCTTTGCTGGTATGAGATATTCAATTTCTAATACTGCAGAATATGGTGATTATATCACTGGACCAAAAATTGTTACTGATGAAACTAAAAAGGCAATGAAGCAAATCCTTAAGAATATTCAAGACGGAACATTTGCAAAAGACTTTTTATTAGATATGTCAGAGGCTGGTGGACAAGCACACTTTAGAGCTTTAAGAAAGCTAGCTGCTGAGCATCCTTCTGAGAAGGTTGGAGAAGAAATTCGTAAGCTATATAGCTGGAATAACGAAGAGGATAAATTTATTAACAACTAGTTCTTAGCTAACATTAAATTTAAAGGCGGAAGCAATGATGAGCTTCTCGCTTTTATTGTATATATGGGAGGTGTTTTGTTTGAAGGTTTCGGTATTTGATTCAACCTTAAGAGATGGCGCCCAAGCAGAAGGAATTAGCTTTTTGGTAGGAGATAAGCTTAAAATCGCATTAGCACTTGATGAACTAGGTGTTGATTTTATAGAGGCTGGTAATCCAGGCTCAAATCAAAAGGATTTAGAGTTTTTTAAAGAGGCGAAAAAACTTGAATTAAAACATTCAAAGCTTGTTGCCTTTGGAAGTACAAGAAGATGTAATTCCTTAGCAAAGGATGATCATAATGTCAATGCTTTATTAGAAGCAGATACTGAATATGTTTGCATATTTGGTAAATCATGGGATTTTCATGTTGAATCTATTATTAATACTACAAAAGAAGAAAATCTAAATATGATTTCTGATACGATTAAATATCTTATTGGTAAAGGAAAAAAAGTATTCTTTGATGCAGAGCATTTCTTTGATGGCTTTAGAGCTAATAAGGAATATGCATTAAAAACATTGAAGACTGCAGAAGCTGCAGGAGCATCATGTATTATTCTATGTGATACTAATGGTGGTACTTTTCCTGATGAATTAGTAGATATTATCAAGGAAGTTAAAAAAAGTATTTCATGTGATTTGGGTATACATGCACATAATGATTCTGGAATGGCAATTGCT
>JALEQD010000092.1 GCA_022768655.1 Anaeroplasma sp. | reverse complement strand
GGAAGCCTATATTTTATTAATTTTTCCTTTATTGTAGATGTATCTACTCCTCTTAAGCTCGCAATTATTATTGCTCCTGCAGCATCATATGCATAATGTTTGCCAATAAATGGAAGAATATATTCACATCCTAATATTTTTAGTATTGCAATTTTATTCTTTTCTTCATAACTAAAAACAATATGGTTATCATCATTAATTCCATATCTAATGATGTTACCCTTTAGCCTTTTACAATTATCATCATCACCACAAACAATAGATAGCTTAGAATTGTTACAAAATCTCTGAAAAGAATTATAATAAGCTTCCTTTGTCTTAAAATAATCTGGATGATCATAATCAATATTTAAAATTAAAGATAAATCTGGATGATAATTTAAAAAAGTATCCTTATATTCACATGATTCTAAAACAAATGAAGAACCATTTTTATAACTACCACTTCCATCACCAACAATATATGATGAATCATTAATAAAATTTGATATTAAAGAAGTTGTTGTTGTTTTTCCATGAGAACCAGCTACTGAAATAAAAAATTTATTATTAAAATGGGAATTAATAAACTTAGAATATTCCTTAACATACATATTTTTCTTTAACAAATAAGTGGTAACTTTATGATTTTTAAAAGCATTACCTATAATATAAAAATAATAGGGTTTTAGCTTCATCGAGCTAAATGTATCTATTGTACAATTTAGTCCACTTGAGGTATAAAAATCTCCTTCAATATCACATCCTGATACAATATGTCCCTCTTCTATTAATAATTTTGCTAAAGCAGCCATGCCTGAACCCTTTATTCCAACAAGATAATAATACATTTACATCACCCAATAATATATATGAAAAAGATTAAAATTATATCAATTTAAAAATGAAAAAAGTAAGCAAAAAGCTTACTTGGTATTATAATATTTAATCTTATTTTTATATGTCTTCATTTTCAGTTATCGTCGCTTCATTAATCATTTCCTCATAGTTCATATATCTATTAGGTTTTGCCTTAGAAATGAAAACAACATAAATAATAAAGCTAAATAGCATAAGTAGATAATATGTAAATCCTCGCCATAAAATCATTCCTGATACTGCAACTGATGGTGTAACACCAGTTATTGAAATGAATAATTGCTTAAATGCAATCTCGATTCCACCTGAAGCACCTGGAGTTGGAATAAAGCAAGTCATCGCAACAGCAAATGTCGTCATGGCAATCACAAAGAAAATCCTTGAAAAAGTAATTTCTATTCCTAATGCCTTTAAAATAAAAAATGGAATACTAAAATAAATAAACTGTGCAATTAATTTAAATAATATAGCAAAAAATGATCTTAGCTTATGAGAAAGTAAATCATTAAATGCTTCTTGCACACCAACACAATAGCTTTCAAATTTTGACAAAAGATTTTTTCCCCTGCCCCTAAATATTTTAAAGGAAATAATCTTTCTTAGTAACGCAGTTAATGCAAGTCTAAAATGACTACTTTTTCCTATTCCAAAAAATATAAGTAAAACCAAAACATTTATGATAATACCAATTATAAGCATTGGAATTACATTAGAAATACTAGTTTTTAATTCTTTATAATAAATAAGTGAAACAAAACAACAAATTACAATACAAAGCTGATAGCATACATAATTTATCAATAAAACACCTGTTGATTTCGAAGGACTTATACCAACCTTGTTGTAGGCATATACCTGAAAAGGCTGTCCTCCTGATGCAAAAGGAGTAATACCATTAAAGAAATATTCTGTTGAACCAATTAAAAATGCATCTATAAAGGTGAATTTTGGACATATTGGTCTTGTTAACAAAAATAAAGATATCTGATTAATTAGCATATAAATAATTAATACACATAGGCATACTAAAAGCCATAATCCATTAGAATTTCCTATTTCAGAAAAAACTGACTGAATATCATTTGTAGAAAATAAAATAATAATAACTACAATTGAAACAATAAGGAAAAATATTAATTTTGGCAATAAATCCTTTAATATTTTTTTCATTTTTTAATCTCCTAGTT
>JALEQD010000083.1 GCA_022768655.1 Anaeroplasma sp. | reverse complement strand
GTATGCTGAGAATACTAGAGAAACAATTAGAAAACAAGCTATGCATCATTTTAGAAATGCAGCTTTAATAGAAGATAATGCCAAGTCAACAAATAGTCCGTTATACAGATATAGACTTACACAAGAATTTCTTGAGTTGATAAGAAAATTTGGAACGAAAAGATGGAGAACTGCGTTAAAAAAATTCACTAAAACGCATGAAAAGTTGATAGATATGTATTCGTCAAAAAAAATGATGACTAAAATGAATGTAAATATTAATAATGAGAATTTAACATTTTCACTTGGTGAACATAACGAATTACAGAAAGCAATTATAGAAGAGTTCGCTCCAAGATTTGCACCAGGATGCGAATGCTTATATGTAGGAGATACAATAAAAAAAGATTTAATATGTAATTCAAAAAAGCTTGAAGAACTAGGCTTTAAAATTACTGTTCATGACAAAATGCCTGATGTTGTTTTATACATAGAAGAAAAAGATTGGATATATTTCATTGAAGCTGTTACATCTGTAGGACCAATGAGTCCCAAGCGAATAAAAGAAATTTCCGAAATGACTACCAACGTAAAATCAGGTAAGATATATGTCACTGCATTCCCTAATTTTAGTACATACAAAAAATTTTCTGATGAATTAGCATGGGAAACAGAAGTTTGGATAAGTGATAATCCTGAACATATGATTCATTTGAATGGTGATAAATTTATGGGACCAAGATAAAAAATATAGAAAATGTTTACATAGGGTGTTTGGAGAGAATTTTCTCAAAAAGCGCCCTTTTTCATTTGCTTTTTTAAAATAAAACATCATTTTAAATTGAATTTTCTCAAAAGTTAAAATGACCTAACTTATATTGATTTGACAATCTAAAAATAAGTGATAAAATGGCGTTGAAAATTAATAGCGCTAATAATTATTCATGAAAGGTTGGTGGAATGATGGAACAATTAACAAAAAAAGAACAAGAGGTTTTGCTAATGGTGGTTAAGACAGAGCTTGATGAATTACCGGATCTAATTGAGATGTCAGAAGGTAATGATAAGAAAGAGTTAGTTAACTATAAAAAAGTAGTATCCTCAATTTATAATAAATTAAAAAAGTAATAAAAGCTTATTGCAGAATAAAAAAAATATGTTATACTATAACGATATGATTCTTTAGTTTCATATGGGTAGGATATGGGCAGTCGGAGGAATATTATGTATCATTGGATTGCAGACAAACAATTTTTAAAGGATATGAGAAGAGAATGCACTAATATTATTAATCAGTTAGTACAAGTCATTAACAATGAGGGCGTAATGGAAGTAGAGTACCACGTTATTGGTAGCTGCGCTAAAAACATGGAAACCCAAAATGCTAATGAACCAGTTGACACTGATTATAATTTAGAGATTAAAAATGTGTCATTTGACATCAATGATTGTAAGAAAATCAAAGATTATGTAATGACTATGTTTAATAAAGTGTTAACTTCTCGAGGATGGGGAACTTGTAGTGATTCAACATCAGCTTTAACTACTAAAAGAAGATATTTTACACAAGGTAATCAAACACCATTTAGTATTGATTTAGGTATTATTGCTAAATCAAAAACAAATTGGTATAGACTTATTCATGTAAAGGACAGAGTAGGTTCTAATCAAAAAGATTCTTGGATATGGAATGAAGGCCCTGATTCAAGTGAATTATTTGAAAGAGCAAAATGGCTAAAAGGTGCTAAACACAATCATTGGGTTGAAGTTAGAGAAAATTATCTTGATCGAAAAAATATGTATTTAGGTAGAGGAGATAAGAATCATCCTTCATTTAATTGCTATATAGAGTCAGTTAACGAAGTATATTATAAATATAGAAAGAAATAATATAGGATATCCATTCTCCTGGTGATTCCTATTACTATATTGAAAAATCAAAGCCTCCTTTCTGGCTAGACCGTGTATTAATTTATACGGTCTTTTTCAATTATCAAGATAAGAATAATAGATATACCACTAATATACCACTAAGTATAAAATTAGATATACCACTAATATACCTTTATGATTCTTATAGTTATATTATTAATTAATCAAAATCTCTGCCTTTTTTTTAGAAATTTTTGCTACTTTAGGCAGTAAAACACAATAAAAATGTTGCAAAAATGGTAAAACTCGAATAAGTGGTGACAAAAAAGACCGGGTTTAAAAACTGTCGTCAAATGATTAAATACAATAGCAAATAATGGTGTCGAAAATAATCATTTATTAGATATATGTGCAAAACGTATAGTTTGAAAAGAAGCAAGTCTTAATATATAATAAGAATGTCGTAAGATAGTTAATTTACGAGAATATATTGAAATATTTTTGTTTTACTTTTGATATGTATTAAATTTGTAGGCTACACGTAGACTACAAATTAATCATGGTATATAGGAAAAAATGGCTTGAATAATGGCTTTTTTAGATGTGGTGAACATGTCTTTTATATACCTAAGCGTTAATTGTTTGATAAAGAAAATTGCAAAAAAGATATTAAGCAGGACTTCTCACCCTGCTTTTTATTTTTCTTGTTTTTAGGAAAAATGTGATAAAACGATTTGAAAAGGTCGGAAAAATGTGATAAAACGATTTGAAAAGGTTGGAAAAATGTGATAAGATATTTGTGAAGGTGATATTAATGTTGAAAAGAAAAATTGATCAATACTTGCTTTCTTGGAAAAATAACAAGAATAAACTTCCCTTAATTGTAAAAGGAGCAAGACAAATAGGTAAAACAAAATCAATAGAATATTTTGCATATAATAATTATAAAAATGTTATAGAAATAAATTTTGTTTTACAAAAGGAATATAAAGATATTTTTAATGATGGTTTCAATGTAGATACTATTATCAAGAACATTACATTACGTAATCCTAATTTAACTTTTATTCCTGGTGATACATTAATATTCTTTGATGAGATTCAAGATTGTATTAATTGTGCAACAAGTTTAAAAGCATTTAAATTGGATGGAAGATTTGATGTTATTTGTTCTGGCTCTTTAATGGGTATTAATTACAATGAAATTGAATCTGTAAGTGTTGGGTACAAAGAAGACTTCAATATGTATTCAATGGATTTTGAAGAGTATTTGTGGGCTAGAGGATATAGTGAAGGACAAATTAATGATTTATATTATAAAATGATAAATCTTACACCTCTTACTACTATAGAAATGGATGTTTATTTAAACTTGTTTCATGAATATATGATATTAGGTGGAATGCCTAATGTAGTTAATACATTTATTGAAAATAAAAACTACACTGGTACTTTATCTATGCAAAGACAGATAATATTAGATTATGAAGAGGATATTTCTAAATATGCAATAGGCTTAGATAAAGGTAAGGTATTAAATGTATTTAGGAAAATACCTGTTTTTTTAGGAAAGGAAAATAAAAAATTTCAAATTACAAAAGTTGCATCAGGCGCTAGAAATAGAGAATATGTTGGTGTTGTTGACTGGTTATTGAATGCTGGTATTATTAATCCTTGTTATTGTATGGAGGTTCCTGAACTACCACTAAAGGGAAATTATAATCCAGATAATTTTAAATTATATTTTATGGATACTGGTATTTTGGTAGCATCTTTGGATGATGAAGCTTCTTATGATTTAAGGGTAAACAAGAATTACGGAACATATAAAGGAGCCTTATATGAAAATGTTGTTGGCGACATGCTAGTAAAGGCTGGTTATAATTTATATTTTTATAAAAACGAGAAATCAACATTAGAAATGGATTTTTTTATTAGAAATTCACAATATCTGATTCCAGTAGAGGTGAAATCTAAAGATTCTTCAACTAAATCTTTAAATGGAATAATTGATAATACTAAATATAAGGATATTAAATATGGAATAAAACTATGTGAAAAAAATATTGGCTTTAATGGTAAATTTTATACATTCCCATATTTTATGACATTTTTGTTAAAAAAATTTTTACTTGAAAAGAAACTTGGAGAATAGTATATTTAGAACAAAGCTCGTAGAGCTCCACAATTCTCTAAGAGATAATTATTGTACAGATTATTTAATAAGTTTAGAATTAATATGGATAAAGAAAAGCTTAGGACTCCCAATCATAAGCTTTTTATTTTACCTAAAATGGCTTGGTTAAGCCATTTTTTGACCAATCCTGAAAATGAACTTAAAAAATTGTTGATTTTTGCATTTCGGTCTAAAAAAAGCTCGATGGGCTTAGGGTAATAAAATCATTCATTATTAACATTTAATATGATAAAACATTAGTATGTTAATAAAACGATTTGGAGTGATAAAAAATGATTAGAATAGCTAAAGTGAAATTTGGTAGTGGGTCAAAACGTTATGATTATTTTTGCCCTGATACATCAATTGTCGAAGGAGATATAGTTTATGTTGAAGAAAAAGAACAACCATTACTAATATCTGAAATTGTTGAAGAATCAAATTCTAATTGTAGGGCCACTAAAAAGGTTCTTAGAAAAGCTAAGGAGAATCCTGATGTTGTATTAGAATCTAAATATATTAATATAACTAAGTGTGATTGTGATTGTATAGTTAATTCATTAGGACCTCAAACAGATGTTTTTGGAGCAATTTGTAAGTCTATTGTTGAAACTGCAAAATCTGATGATATTAATAATATGTTAAAAGAACATCCATCAGCTAATATTTTTGAGATGTTTGTGACTGATTCAGGAGTATTACCTTCTAAGCATGTTATTCATATCGTTATGCCTTTTAAATATGAAGACAATCATAATTCTAATTTGAAAAAGGCATTTTCTTTAGTAATTGATAAGGCAATATCATTAGGATTTGAAAGTATTGGTATTCCTTATATTGGAACAGGTGCTAATGGATATGAAAAAGAAGATATAGCTGATGCATTAAATTCTATTTTATTTGAATACCAATATAAAGATAATATCAAAATAAAGATTGTCTCTATTGTGTATAATACTATTGGAGATCATGCTCGTTTCCAAGATGAAGAATTTGAAGCTTATTCTAGAGGTCAATTAATGGAATATACAAACCATTTAAGACATATGCATGATAGAAATGAAAATATCTATTATGATGACAATATAAAACTTAGTACGGTTGTTAGAGATGAAAGCATAGCTAGACCAAATCGAAGAACTTCTAGTAAGAAAGAATCTAAAAAATCTTATTATTATGCTGATAGTAAAACACAGTTCATATTAGAAGCATATGAAAATTGTTATAATCCTGAAGATGAATTTGAGTTGGATGAAAAGGTTGATAATCCAGTTGATTATATAAGAGTTTTTAAAAAGAAGAATAAAGATAGATTATTTAAAGTATCTGCAGATTTCCAAGTTGCATTATCATATCCAAATCAAACTAAGGTTTCATCAGGAGAAAGACAAATAAAAAAGAATGAAGTTATAAATTTGGCGATAGCTTGCAAAATGAATTTTACTGAATTTATTCAATTTATGTTCTTTTCTGGATTCTCAATTTCAACACATTCAAATAATGATATTGAATTGGAATTGCTAAAATATTTAATTAAACATAAAAAATTTAATGGATTAGCATTAACATATAATGAAATAGCATCTAATGTAGGTAATGATGCTGTTGGCTGCTATTTTCCACAATAATATATTTGAGATCATAAGTAATTTATGGTCTCTTTTTTTATTTATTTCGAAAATCGAAAGCTAAATACTTTTAATAATTCTTATAATGAAGGTGTAAAAATTAATAAGGCAAATAGTATCAATTATTTCGATTATCGAAAGGTATTTTATTTCCTAAATTGATAAACTATAGGTGTAATCAACAAAGATTACTAAAAATGAAATTTGGTTCCTGCTTTAGTATTAATAGGGTAGTCTTAATAACTAAAGCATATTAATGTTTCATATCTAACCTCCTTTCAAAAATGACTACCCTTAAATTAAAATATTATCCGCATCAAAGAGTGAACAATTATTAAGGTGACCAGACTCTAAGATGCATGTTCATATGTCCATTCCTTTCCTAATTTACAATTGGTCACCTTAAAATAGATTATTAATTAAATTGATATAAATGAAATTTTAAAAAAGAGGTGTTGAAAATGGAAGATAATTATTTAGATGATTTTGACTTAAGTGATGATTCCTATGAAGATATTGAATTAACATACAATGTTGTCTACGTAAAATTTAGTAAATATAGTAAGCTTTATGCTTATTTAATAGAAGAATCTGTTGAAGTAGGTCAAATGGTTTGGGTCAAAGATAAAAATGAACCTTTAGAAGTAATAAAAGTTGCTGAATTAAAAGAAAGTGAGCTTCCAGTACCTTTTGAAAAAATGAAATATGCTACTATTAATAGACCTTTTGAGAACCACTTATTAGAAATACTTAATAACAATAAGGTATTAAGAAGAGTAGAAAAGAGACTTGAGATAATAGGAAGAGAAGATATAGTAGAAGATTTATTGGTTTCTATTAATAAAAAGAGAATGAGAAATTCTATTCTTATAGGTGAAGCAGGATGTGGAAAAACAACAATTGTTGAATCATTCTCTGATTTAATTAAATCTAATTATATAGTTTTAGCATTTAATGTTGGTGAATTAATCTCAGGAACTATATATAGAGGTCAATTAGAAGAAAAGCTTACTAAAATATTTAATGATGTTTTAGATTTCAATATAAAGAATCAAATGAAAATTATATTATTCATTGATGAATTTCATATGATCATATCCAATGCTGGATGTGATAGTGGAGTTTCAATACATGATATTTTAAAGCCCTATTTAACTAACAACAATTTAATTGTTATAGGTGCAACAACAGTTAATGAATATAACAAATATGTTAAAAAGGATGTTGCATTAATGCGAAGAATTACACCAATTTTCGTTAATAAATTAAGTGATACAGCAATTGTAGATATATTAGATAATTTTTCAAATCATGAAGTAAAGCGTGAATTATTAGAAAATATTCTAAGTGAAACAAAGAATATTCCTAATACTACAAATCCTGATATTTCATTGGAGATATTAGATAGAGTTTTAGCTAAGCATGAAGTATTAGGCTGTGATATTAATATGAAAATAATAAATAAAGAAATATTTAAATTAAAAGAATGTTATGAATGTTTACAAAAATAGTAGCAACTATTTCGATTATCGAAAGGTTTAATATTTGGATAGTTGCTACAATAAAGGTGTAAAAAATAAAAGAACAAAATGGAGGAATTAAAAATGAAAGTAGAAGACGCAAACAAAGTAATTGAATCATTTAGAAAGCAAGGTTATACAGATGAGCAAATCCAATATGCATTTGCAATGATGTATTTCAATAATCAAATTGATCTAGATGGATTCAATGGATTAATTAATTTATTAGGATATCACCTAGATGATGAATTCCTAAAGCTATCAAAGAAAGAACAATTAAAATGGTTTAAAGGAGAAAGATAATATGAAAAGAAGACAATATGCAATTATTATTGAAGAAGACAATACTCAAAGAGTTGAAGAGATTAATACTATTGAAGAAGCAAAGGACATTCTACAAACAGAAACATATGGTTATTTCTGGCATGAGGATGATGAGCTTCCAGGAGAATGTATTGACACAAATAACCTTAGAGGATTAAGAGAATATCTACTTTGGCTAAACAAAGAAAAGAATCATCAATATATAAATATATATTGTGATGCATTATCTAAGCTATCTAGAGTTAAGCATTTAAGACAATTAAGACCTATCGTAGAAAGTCTTAATAGAATGCTAACTGATATAGAATCAAATGTAAGAATTTATCTTAACAGTAGAAAATATGATGGTTGTGGATGGTGTGGTAATGAGTGATATTATGGAAATTACAGATGAAATATTATATATGCTAAACGATGTCCCAATGGAAAATGGAAGATATTTTATTAGTGAGGATATGAATCCGATATTAAGAGAAGTATGCGAAAAAACTAATGCAGCAAGAGACGAGCGTGAGAAGATATTTCTTGAAAGAAGAAGATTAAAAGCAATTCTAATGAGAAAAAATAAAATGAAAGAATATAACGAAGAAGTTTTAAGTATTTCAAAGGAAGTTAATGGTCATTATAGAAAATTAAATAAATTTGTAATGGATGATACATATGAAATGTGTAAGACTGATCCTATACTATTAGAATCAATTAGAAATACAAATGATAATTCATATTTGGTTTTAGATAATGAAGTATTTAACGTAGAAAAAAATAATAAAACAACAAATATTATTGTTTCAAAGAAAAGAACATTTGCAGCTGCAGAGTCCTATAAAGGAAAAAAGGTTGCTGTATTAAATTTTGCAAATAACCACTCAATTGGTGGTGCTCCATGGAGTGCAGGTGCTCAAGAGGAATCATTATGTAGAATATCAACTTTATATTCTTGTTTAAAAAAATTTAACATGTCATTTTATGGTAGACATAAAGATATGTTTAGCAATAGACAAATAGATGAAATGGGAAATTCAGATCTTATTTATTTGCCAAATGTTACAGTTTTTAAAACAGATGAATCTATTCCACTTCAAATGGATATTGATAATTGGTTTAATGTGAATGTTATTACATCAGCAGCTCCTGAGCTTGGGTATCAATATGACCTTAAATCTTATAGGGAATTAATCTATAAGAGACTAGAAAAGGTTATTCAAGTAGCAAAAATGGAAAATGTTGAAGTATTGATTCTTGGAGCATATGGTTGTGGTGCATTCCATAATCCGCCAGAAGTAGTAGCAACTGTATTTAAAATACTATTAAAGCAATACCATTTTGAAACAGTTGAATTTGCAGTTTATTGTAATGAAGATAGTAAATTCAGCAATTATCAAATTTTTAAAACAATATTTGAGGAGGAATAATTATGTCAGTTATAATGCCTAAGTTTCTAGAAAAAGAAAATTTAAAATGGATTGAAGAAATCGAAAATGAAGATGGTAGCATTACTTATAAAGCTAAAGAAGATGCTCCAAAGGAAATTAAAAAAGAAGTTAAAGAATGGAATGAAATGTTCGAAAGAGCAAAGAGGAATCATATACAATTGTAGGAGGAAAATAAAATGATAGGTGCAATTATTGGAGATGTAGTTGGATCAAGATTTGAATTCAACAATATTAAAACTAAAGATTTTGAATTAGTAACAAGTGAATCAGAATTTACTGATGATACAGTAATGACAGTAGCTGTTGCTGATATATTAGTAAATGGTAATTCAAAGAATAAGGATGAAATTATTGATACATTAAAGAAATGGGGAAAGAAATATCCTCATGCAGGATATGGTGGTCATTTCTATGGATGGGTATTAGGAAATGATAGAGAACCATATAATTCATGTGGAAATGGTAGTGCTATGAGAGTATCTGCTGCAGGCTGGATTGGTAAAACTGAAGAGGAAGTAATTGATTTAGCATCACGTGTAACAGAGGTTACCCACAACCATAGAGAAGGTATGAAAGGTGCTATAGTTACGGCACTATCAGTATTCCATGCTAGAACTGGTAAATCAAAGGAATTCTTAAAAGAATACATGGAAAAGGAATATCCAGAAATTAAAAATTTAGATTATGAGCATTTAAGAAAAACTTATGTTCATGGACCTGAAATTTGTCAGGTTACATTACCACAAGCATTATATTGCTTCTTAATTAGTAATTCATTTGAGGATTGCTTAAGAACTACAATATCAATTGGTGGTGATTGTGATACAACAGCAGCGATATCTTGTGCAATTGCAGAAGCATATTACAAGGAAATCCCTGCAGATTTAGTTGAAGCAGTAAGAAAAAAACTAACACCAAAGATGTTAGCACTAATAGACAAAATTTAAAAAAAGGAAGGTGCTTCTTATGGCAATCTATAGAGATAAAGAAATACAATGTGAGAAGTGTAAAACAATTTATGAATCAAAGTTTCCATCATTTATTCGTGTTCCAGCAGATAATGATATTAAAAGTGAATTTGTATCAGGAGAATTTCATTTCCATAAATGCCCTAATTGTCTTCATAACAATTTTTCACCATCTCCATCATTATATATTGATGATGAAAAAAAGATTGCCATAATTAATAATAATTATGATGAAGCAATCGGCGATAGAATAGAACTAAAGGAAGAATTTTCTGACTATAAATTCTATATATCTGAATCAGTATGGATTACACCTGATATCATAAATGCTATTGATAATGGATTTGATCCGTTTGTATTAGAATTCATTAAGCATGATGGTTCTAAATACTTTGAATCAAAGCGTAAAAACTGCCAGGTATATAATTCATATATAAAATATTCAGATGATGGCTATCAAATAAATTTAGTAGTTTTATTTTATGATGCTAATAATGATACTGGCGAATATTCAATGATTATTGAACCAAAGCTTTATAATAACTATGTTGATAAGGTTGAAAGATTTAAGGCTGGCGCTGATGAATCTGTTATTTCATCAAAATATGTAAGAAAGCTTTATCATTTAGCTAGAAATTTAGGAATAGATGAAGCTAAGCAAAATACATATGAATTTTTACAATGTAGAGATGAATATGATGATGCAGTATTGGCATTTGTACAGAACTTTAATGAAGCTAAGTTCAAAAAGGGTGAAATAATCGGATTAGTTGATTATGACAAAAAGGATAATTGTAAAGTAAGCATTTGTTATGTTGATAAAATTATTCACATGACTGATTATGAATATTACTCTGAAATTAATGATCTACCTGTAGCTACATATAAGGCAACAGATAAAAAGCTAGAAGCAAAATTAGATTCAGAAACTGAATTGCATAATGATGTTTTAAAAGAAGAATTAAAGAATAATTTCAAGGATGATAATTATGATGTATTATTCAATGCTATGGTTATAGTTCCAATGAAATTAGATGAAGAATGTTTAAATAAGGCAGTTAATATAGATTATGAGGATGAGAACAAAGCATATTTCCCTTTATATCTAGATCCATCAGATATTAATAATGAATCAGTAGATTCAAAGCTAAATGTAATTGTTAGCTTTAAAGCAGCATTAAGATTATTCTTTAATGTTGCTAATAGATACGATGGCATAATCATTAATCCTGATACAGATAAATTTAAATTATCATTAAATCAATTATTTAGATTTATTACAAATAGAATCATGACAAATCATAATTTAATGAAGGAGTTCCTTGATAATGCATCAAATGAAGAAATAGCCTTTATAGGAGAAGATAAATATAATCTTATAAAGAAAGTATATTCAACTGAAATTGGTTTAAAAGCAATTAGAGAAGAATTAAATCTAACAAAAGAAAAAGCTGATTATATGTTAGATGATGGTTATGCTAGAATTAAGAGAATTATTAAATCAAAGCAATTAATGTGATATAATTTAACTGATAAATCGATAATTTTAGAATGGATGTGGTTGTATGCAAGACTTAATAAAAATTGAAAATTTAAATATATCACATAGAAGCAATGAATTAAAAGACGAAATAATATACAATTATTGTGATGAAGAATTAGGTGGTATACCATTTAGAGTCATAAATAAAATATATGATTTAGATATAACTGTTTTTAGTCTTAATTCAATGGACTATGAAGATTTTGGATTATTCTATGGTGTTAAAAAGAATGAAACATTGGACATTATTCATTCAAATTATAATAATGTAGTAAGTAAAAGTTATTCAATTTATTCATTGTTAGCATTTGGCTTATCAAATACTATATTGGATCAATTGATATCAAATGGATTTAAAAGATTATACGAAGTATTCTTTGTAACAAAAGAAGAATTAATAAATAAATATAATTTTACAAATTCTTCTTCTGACAAAATTTTAAATATTGTTGATAATTGTGGATACGATTTAAGTGATTTTATAAGATTTAATGATTTTAATGAATATTTTTTTACAAGAATTAATGATACTGAATATCAGAATTCATTTAAAACGACCATTTTAGATATATTATCAAATTATGATTATCCAGTTTCTATTTCATATTTAAGTAGACAATTGCCACATAGATATGATTTATTAAATCTTGAATCATTTTTAAATGTTTTAAAAAATGAGAGAAAAATAGAATTGAATAATGATTTTATTGAAAAATATAAGCCTTCTTTTGATGAGTTTCTTAATAATATTCCTGATACCAAGAATAATTATAAATTATTTAAAAGATATTATATGGAGGGGACTACTTTACAAGCACTTGCAAATGAAGAAGGAGTTACAAAGGAATGTATTAGACAAAAAATTGCCAGAGTATCTATTCCTAAGATAAAAGAAGAAGAATTTAGTTATTTTTTTGAAAATTATGATTTGAAAGATGATTTATATAATAAAGTATTTGGCATAAGTTATCCAGCAATTAAGTATTTGAAACTTACTCATAAAAAGGGAAATAAATCTATTAATGATTTGTTTGACGATGATAATTTGTCAGATGAAATTAGACAAAAAGTTATCGAAAATATGGATGGAATGATAGTAATTAATGGCAAAAAAATTGTTGCTAATAAAACCGAATTACTAAAATATGTTTTAAAGAATGTATGTAATTGTGAAACGTATTTGACGAATGATATCTTAAATAAGCATAATGAGTTAGCTAAAAGTATTTCTCATCCTGAGTTGATGATTGATGATAAATATTATCATAGTCATTTTGTTGGTACTAGATATATTTGTTTAAGTTCGAGAGGTGTTGAAGATGAAGCTTATAGTGGATACCGTTATCTAGATAAAGGTAGATCAGAAATTAAGAGTATGATTACTCAATTGAATTTGAATGATTATAAGGATGTTGAAATAAATGCTTCAATTATTTATAAAGCTAATATAACTTTGATGATTGAAAATGATATTAGAGATGAATATGAACTTCATAGTGTTCTAAGATATAACATAAATAATGAGTATATTAGATTTGGAAGAAGTCCAATTATTACATTCGGAAGTGGCGATAGAGATAGGCAAATATTTGATTTGATTAATGCAAATTCACCAATTAAAATAGAAGAACTTGCAAATTTGTTAAATGAAACTTATGGATATAATAAAAATTCTATGATGTCATATTTAGGGATAAAGTTTTCTGATTTTATCATTAATGGGTCTTTTGATGTCGAAACAGTAAACGTTGATGATGAAATTATAAATCAACTTAAGAGGCATATGATTAAAGATGTATATTTTTTTGAGGATATAATAGATATTTGTGAAAGAAATAATATTAAGTATTCTTCAAACATATTTTCAAAATATACTCTTAAACAATTAGGATATACTGCAAATGGTTCATATATGTATAAAAATGATTATTCAAGTTTTAAGGCATATATCGAAACCAACTATTTTACTGGTGATTTTGAAAATCTTAATAATGTAGATTCAAGAATAATTAGACTAATTGTATTTAACGCGTTTTATTTGAATAAAATAAAGAGTTTAGAATTTATTGAATATAAATATAAAGAATTTATTAGCATAGAAAAGTTAAAGTCTTATGGAATTACAAGAAATGATATAGATGATTTTATAAAATCAGTAGAAAAATTTGTTGATAAAGATTTAGTATTTACAGTTGATTATTTGAAAAATATAGGTTTTAAGCATAAATTATTCACTTTTGGTTTTGATTCAATATTCTATGATTCTATTTTATTTAATAGTGATACATTTAAATTTAATAGGTCTGGAGTCAGAGAATCTGTATTTGTTAATAAGAATTCAATTAATGAGCCAACTGTGGCAAATATTATTAATCAAATTATGGGCGATAAGACTTCAATAAAATTAGAAGAACTTATTGATTTATATAAAAAATATGGCAAGAGTACAAATCTTGTGACACATTATTATAATGTTATTTATAATACAAATTTAAAATACGATGCTGAATTAAAAAGTATAATTAAGTGCAGATGAAATCCCTTAAAGTATTAATAATTAGTAAATCAAAAAATACTTTAAGGGTATTTTCTATTTGATTATTTTCAATTGTATATGGTATTTTAAAAGTTAAAAGTGTAGGTTATTGGCCTTCAAAAATGTAGGTTAATGGTCTATACTTTTTCTTTTTGTTATAATACTCCTAGGAGGTAGCGCGACAATGAATTATAAAGCAAGAACAGAATTGATAGGTGAGTTACTTATAATGAAAGCACATGACATAAAACCCAACTTTAGTGAGTTAGCTAGAGTATATGGTTTTGATAGAGCAACGGTTAGAAAATACTATAAAGATGGTGGATTAGTAATTAAGGAACGTACTTCTAAGAGTAGTAAATATGATCCATATAAAGACGTAATTATTGAACTAATAAATAAACCAGGTGTAAGCATATCAGCGCTATATCACTATCTAATAAACAAATATGACGATATACCATTTACATACAGTGGATTAAAATCATATACATTAAGACTGGGATTCAAGCGACGGACTCAAAATGCACTTTGGTAAGTGCAGCTGGTAACAGAGAGCTATGCCCAAAAAGGAAAAGCTACCAGCTTGGCTGGTGGATAATTATTGTTTATGAGGAAAAAGCAATGGAATGATTGGCGATGGTGTGGTATAATAAGTGGTACTTGAGGCAGGCGAAAATTTGAATTTGACGGAGGTAATTATGGAATATTGTATTATGCAACAAAAAGATATAGAAAAATGTGCTTTAACTCTTATGAAAGCGTTCAAAGAAGAACCATGGAATGAAAATTGGACATATGAACAGGCGTATACGAGGATTGATGAAATTATGTCTGCAAGGGTATCAAGAGGATATGTAATATATGATGGTAATACAGTAGTTTCCATGCTTAGCGGAAGAATTATGACATATATGGGTTTTAAGGAATTGTGGGTAGATGAGTTTAGTGTACATCCAGATTATCAAAGACAGGGAATTGGAACG
>JALEQD010000192.1 GCA_022768655.1 Anaeroplasma sp. | reverse complement strand
AAGCTGCTCTGCAAGGCTGATTTCCACCTCGGTGTAGTAATTCAGCCGCGGCTTTATCTCCTTGCTGCTCTCCTGTTCCTCAAGGCGCTTTGCTTCACGCTTCGCGATAGTTTCCACCGCGCGGACGGACAATTCTCCCTCCGACGCCTTGTATGCCAGCTCGGTCATCAGAGCCGGATCCTTTATCTGCTTGAGCGCCTTGCAATGCCCCGTCGAAAGCCTGCCCTGCTGTAAAAGCTCCTTTACGCCGTTCGGCAGCGATAGCAGGCCCATGCTGTTTGCAATGGACGAGCGCGCCTTTCCGAGCGACTGCGCAAGCTTTTCCTGCGTCATGTTGTACTTTTCAATGAGTTCCTTATATCCGAGCGCTTCTTCGATAGGATTGAGGTTTTCCCTCTGCAAATTCTCTATCAATGCAAACTGCATTGCCTGCTCCTCGGAAATGTCATCGCGAACCACGACGGGAACCTCCGACAGTCCCGCGATTTTCGCCGCGCGCCATCTTCTCTCTCCCGCGATTATCTGATAATTACCGCTGGAGAGAGATCGCACGATTATCGGCTGCAATATGCCGTGCTCCCTTATTGACAGCGCAAGCTGCTCCATTGCTTCCTTATCAAAGCTCTTTCGCGGCTGTTCCTTGTTTGGTTCTATGTCGCTTATGCGGATAGTGCTGAGGTTTTCGCTGCTCTCGACATCATTGTCAAAAAACAGATCGTCAAAGCTGCTTTCAGTCTTTTTCGCCATACTTTTTCTCCATTTCGCGGCATCTGTCAAGTATCTCCTTGGAAAGGCGCTTGTATGCGTCGGCTCCCTTGGAGGACTTATCGTAATATACAATAGGCTCACCGTGACTTTGTGCCTCGGATATTCTTACATTTCGCGGTATTTCCGTCTTGAATAACGCCTTGCTGTCAAAGCTGCGCTTTATCTCGCGCATTATCTCGTTGCTTGACAAAAGCCGCTTGTCCAACATTGTAAAGACTATTCCCATAATATTCAGGTCCGGGTTTGCCTTCTTTTTTACTTTTTTTATTGTCAGCATAAGCTGAGCAAGTCCCTCAAGAGCAAAATGCTCGCATACCATCGGGACAATTATCGTATCGCAGGCTATCATTGTGTTCATTG
>JALEQD010000045.1 GCA_022768655.1 Anaeroplasma sp. | reverse complement strand
TAAGCATACCGGTAATATGTCAATAGATAAAAATAAATAATTTTTAGATATATAGACATATAAGGAACAACACAAAAGAACCTATGCTTGATAGGTTTTTAAAACGAGGTATGGTTAATCAAAAATAAATTAATTAGCTTTGTATAATTGATTTTTACTCAATAATCCATAAATCAATCTTACAAGTTTTCTGGCAGTTAAAGCAATAGCGCGAGTATGTTGATGAGTTTTAACTTCAGTAAATTTCTTTTGATAATATTGTGTATAAACTGGATTATGAAGAACCGCCATTGTTGCAGCCTCAACAATATAATATCTTAGGTAAGAGTTACCTGTTTTAGTCATTGGAGTGTCTTCATATTCATCATCGCCTGATTGATGACGACGCCATGTAAGTCCTGCGTATTTGGCCAAAGCTTCTTCATCATCAAATTGTTTAATTGAGCCTATTTCAGATAGTATTCCAGCAGCGAATGTTGGGCCAATACCAGGAATAGAAATAAGACAATTATATTCGTCAGAATTGAATCCTTTGGATAGGTTGGCAATTTCTTTATCAATATGCTTCAATTCATTTTCAAGGCACCTTAATATGGCTAAAGATGAAGCAATGGCAGTATTAATAGGTTCGTAAGCGGCTTTATCTAATCGATAAGACATACGAGCACATTTAGTTAAGGTTTCAGCTACCTTTTTGGAATCAGCAAAACGATTTTTAGAGGCAGTAGAAATAAAAGAAGTTAAATCTTCAATAGAAGTATTGACGATTTCTTCGGGAGATTTATATTCAAGTAATATAGCTTGTGCAGTAGCAGTAAAAGGATCAGAAAATGGTGATAAACCATCATATTTACGGTCAAAAGCAGAGAATTTAAGGAAAATGTTATTTAAAACATATAATTTTTCTCTAACAATTTGTTCGGAAATATGTTTACGATGACGAGTTAGTCTTTGTAAAGCAAGTTTTTGTGGACCTTTTACAGGAGTTAAATCTTTAACTTTACCTACACGAGCCATATCAGCTAAGATATATGAATCTTTAGGATCAGTTTTATCCATCTCAGAGAAACTTTTACGGTAATTTTGACTAGTCTTAGGATTGATACAGTAAACTAGTACAGAATACTTCGCTAGAAGCTCTGAAGATGATAAATATGTAGCAATATGGAAAGAGTACATACCTGTAGACTCAAGTACTATTACTACATGTTCATAGTTATTCTTGTTTAAACATTCTATCAGTTTAGCTTCTATTTTAGAAGCACCTTCTGAATCATTTGAAGCAGAAAAAGATAGTAGTTTTTTCTGGTCAAAATTCATCGCATAGACTTGATTAGAATTTTTAGAAACATCAATACCTACGAATAAAGAATTTAAAACAGACATGAGGTAATACCTTCTTTCTTGGATTAGATATAAATGAAGTCCTAGCCTTGAAAGATAACCTCAACCTCGCGGGAATAAGAACTATCCTGACTTCATGGATAATTGAGTGAAGCAGGTGAACAACTACTGGTAAGAGGAATATGTCAATCAAGCAGGTTTGCAAGCTTTCAAAAGCGGTCTAGCCGCAAGGAGGCGAAAGCACATTAATCAAGTTATATCTAAATAAGATTATAACACTAGGACTTCAAAAATACCAATATGTAGCTAGGTTTATCCAAGGCCTAAATCCACACTACATATTATACGAGAGAGGTGTAATATGAAAAATATTATTATTTAATTCAAACAAATAGAGTATTAAGGTATAATAAAAATTTTAAAAAAGATAGTTTTATTAAAATGAAAAACCTGAGTTATGTTGCAAGTGATATTGCTCTTAATATATTAATTGTTGTAAATACAGATTCAATTGTTAATGTATATTCATATGATAATTTAGAATTATTAAATAGTTATAAATTAGATTATGATTATAGGGATTCTAAGTATGATGCTTCAACACATACGTTATATACTTCAACATATAATTCATATATTCGTATAAACAAGTTGTGGTCAATCAATTTATTAACAAACGAAATAAAAAGTAAAAGTATGACATTTGGATATATTTATGGTTTTATTGAGGTTAACCCTGAAAAACTATTTCTTAAGAAAATTAAAGTTGATCCTAATGGCTCTATTTGTATGATTGTTGAAGTAAATAATAAATTTGATAAGATAGAGCCGCACACTCATTTATTCATTTGTGTAAAAGGCTTGTTTTCTATTTTTTATTTATTATTTCATATATATATTTTTGTTCATATAATGAATTAAAAAATTACATAATTTCAAAAAATGTTGTACAATATAAGTGTAAATAGCGATACTTAGATTAGTGCATAGAAATAGACCAATAATGAAATACTAATATAGATGAAAGGAATGAAAGTATGAGAAAAGTAAGAGTAGTTCAATATGGTTGTGGTAAAATGTCTAAATACATTTTACGTTATTTACATGAAAATGGAGCTGAGATTGTTGGAGCAATCGATTTGAATCCAGAAATTGTAGGAATGGATGTTGGTGATTATGCTGATCTTGGTGTTAAAACTGGAGTTTTAATTTCAAAGGATGCAGATCAGGTTTTGGATTCTTGTGATGCTGATGTTGCAGTAGTAACACTATTTAGTTTTATTAATGACATTTATCCAATGTGTGAGAAATGTTTAAGTCGTGGAATTAATGTTATTACTACCTGTGAGGAGGCCATTTATCCTTGGACAACGGCTTCAGCATTAACAAATAAGCTTGATCTAATTGCGAAAGAGAATAATTGCACAATGACTGGTTCTGGTATGCAGGATATTTTCTGGATTAATATGGTTGGAATGGTTTGTGGTGGATGCCATAAGATTGAAAAAATCAAAGGATCTTATAGCTACAATGTAGAGGATTATGGTTTGGCTTTAGCCAAAGCACACGGATGTGATTTGACTGTTGAGGAATTTGAAAAAACAATGGCACATCCAACAGAGGTTGTTCCTTCTTATGCATGGAATGCAAGTGAAGCAATTGCATCAAAGCTTGGTTTGACAGTTAAGTCTATCACACAAAAGAATGTAGCGTATACAATTGATAAGGATTTGTATAGTTCGACAATGCAAAAAACAATAAAAGCAGGAAGATGTATTGGTATGTCTGCTGTTGTAACAATTGAAACTTATCAAGGTATAATCATAGAAGAAGAAACAATTGGTAAGGTTTATGGGCCAGATGATGGTGATATGTGTGATTGGGAAATAACTGGAGAACCAAATGTTAAATTTAAGGTTGAAAAGCCTGCCACAGTTGAGCATACTTGCGCAACAATTGTAAATAGAATACCTTCACTTTTAAGAGCTCCTGCAGGTTATTTAACAAGTGAAGAATTAGACGAAATAGGATATTTAAGTTATCCAATGTCATTTCATATTTAATATATAATTTTTCTATGTACTAACTAATAATTTTGGGGGCTATGCTTATATAAGTATAGCTCTTTTTCATTATGATGAAATATACAAAAATACATGCTATTATTAAAAAAATGATAATAAAACAGTGAAAAATCACTAATGCAACTGCCAGTTAACAAATTTAAAGTAAACTTGGTATATTGAAGTAATTATAATTGGTACAATAATTATGATAGTAGAATTAAAAAAGATAAAAATGTGTGATTATATTCTTTAATATAAATTTTCTTTGTTGTATAATCGTTATAAAAAAAGGAGAGATGATTATGACATTGGATTTTTTTATTAAATCATATAATTTTGATGATTTTGATATATTAAATATTGAATTATCAAATTATACATTAAAAGTAGAGGTTAACTTACAAACACATTTGGATTTAATAGCTAATGGATATCGTCCAGAATTAGAAATGGTAATGGATAAGACATTTATTTTTAAGAATGTTAATGTAGAAAAATTATCATTTGAAAAACCATATTCTATTAATATAATTGAGTATGATAATGAAAAGCTTTCAATAAATGTATGTAATAAGGAATTAGTAATTAATTGTAGTAATGTTGAAATAATATAACATTTGGCATGATTTTTGTTTTAGAATCATGCCTTTTGTAGTTTAATATATTAATTTTTTTAAATAAACAACTTTTTCTTTAAAAAAATTAATTAATTATATATAATTATTAGTGTTAATGTTGGAGGATGTTATGGATAAGAATGTTTACTCTCAATTTGTTCAAATTTTAAAAGAAGAGCTTGTTCCAGCTATGGGATGTACAGAACCTATTTCTTTGGCTTATTGTACAGCTAAGGCAAAGGAATATTTAGAGGGAGAATGTATTAAAGGAATTTTGTACGTTAGTCCAAATATTGTTAAAAATGTAAAGAGTGTTACTGTTCCACATACAGATGGCTTGGTTGGGCTTAAGGCTGCCTTTTTAGCTGGATTAATTGGAGGAAATGCTTCATTAGAATTAGAAGTTTTAAGTAATGTTACTAAGGAGCATATTATATTAATAAATAAACTAATGAATTCATTTGATTTTAAAATTGAAATTGTAGAAAATAGCTATATATTTGAAATTGGAGTTAAGCTTTTTTCAGATGAACATTCTTCATTCGTTAGAATTATAAATGATCATACAAACATTGTAAGAATTGAAAAGGACAATGAAGTTTTATATAAAATTGATGAAACATCATTAATCAAAACTGATAGAAGTAATCTTAATGTTTTAAACATTTTAGAATTTGCTAAATGTGTTCATCTAGAAGATGTTGATTATATTATAAAACGACAAATTGAATATAATTTTAAAATAGCTGAAGAAGGAATTAAAAATTCTTATGGTGCTAATATTGGAAAAGTGTATTTTTATTCTGGTTTGGGTAGCATTGAATCAAAGGCAAAAGCCTATGCTGCCGCAGGAAGTGATGCAAGAATGAATGGATGCGAACTACCTGTAATTATTAATTCTGGAAGCGGAAATCAAGGAATAACTACATCAGTTCCGGTAATTGTATATGCTAAGGAATTAAGAAAAACAGAAGAAGAATTAATAAGATCACTTGTTGTGTCAAATTTAATTACAATTCATTTGAAAACAGGGATTGGAACATTATCAGCATATTGTGGTGTCGTTAGTGCTGCAGTTGGTGCTGTATGTGGTATTGCATATTTATTAGGAAAAGGATATGAGGAATTAGCACATATTATTGTTAATACTCTAGCAATAGATTCTGGTATTGTGTGTGATGGTGCAAAGGCAAGCTGTGCAGCAAAAATAGCAACCGCATTAGAAACTGGATTTTTGGGTTTAAAAATGCAGGAAACAGGTAATGAATTTTACGCAGGCTGTGGAATTGTTAAAAAGGGTGTAGAAAACACTATTAAATCTGTTAATAGATTAGCATCTAAGGGAATGCGTGAAACAGATAAAGAAATAATAAAAATAATGCTAGATAATTAAATAATTATTGTTCATTTATAGAAAATATAAATAATTAATAGAAAAATGCATAAAATAACTATGAGTAATAATACTTATAGGAGGAAGCATGAACAATAAATATAGTGGTACAAAAACAGAACAAAATTTAAAGACTGCATTTGCAGGAGAATCACAAGCAAGATGTAAATATACTTATTTTGCAAAAGTTGCCCAAAAAGAAGGCTATGAACAAATTGCAGACATTTTTATAAAAACAGCAGAAAACGAAAAAGAGCATGCTAAGCTATGGTTTTTAGAATTAAATGGTTTAGGTAATACAAATGAGAATCTAGAAAATGCCTTAGCTAGCGAAAATTATGAATGGACAGAAATGTATGATGAATTTGCTAAAACTGCCGAAAAAGAAGGCTTTACTGAGCTTGCTAAAAAATTCCGTATGGTTGCTGAAATAGAACATCAGCATGAGGAAAGATATCGAGCATTATTACGTAATGTTGAAGCAATGCAGGTGTTTGAAAAATCAAGTATTACGATTTGGGAATGTCGTAATTGTGGTCATGTTGTAGTTGGCATTAAAGCACCAAAGATATGTCCAGTATGTAAACATCCTCAAAGCTTCTTTGAAATAAAAGCTGAAAATTATTAAAAAATAAAATGGTTCAATTGAACCATTTTATTTTTCTCCTTTTGTCTTTTTTATTTCATCTAGTTTTTCTTGAATTCTATTTTTCACTAAATCACATAATTCCTTTTTATTAAGCTTTGCAACCTCATCTGGAGTAATAGGCTTTAGAAAATGAACCTCACAATAAACAGGCTTTGAGCCTGGTTCAGTTAATACTTTATATGTATCGTATAAGCAAATAGGAATAACATATGTTTTTGATTTTATTGCAGGGACAAAGCAAGGAGTAAAGAATTCTTGCAAATTATTTTTATTGTCAGTATATTTAGCTTCAGGAAATACAATAAATCTTTTTCCACCTACTATTTCATCTGCCATTTCATTATATACTCTCAATTGACTTTTTAAGTCATTGAAATTAATTCTTTTTGCTCCAAAGGCATTACAAATGCTTTCCATCAAATACATATGACTTCTTTCATCGTTAATTATAAAAGAAGTAGGAAAATCTGGTAAGGCCTTAAAAATAGCCATTGCGTCTGATTTTCCTTGATGATTTGACATTAATAAACCACCATCCATATCCTTTGGAATATTTTCTAAGCCATATGTTTTAACAACAATATTGCCAGCATTATGATATAGATCAATAAAATCGCGCATATATTTATATCTTTCTTCAAATGGCATAGTATTTTTTTTGGCTATCTTTTTTAAATTAGAATTTAATCTAATTGTTTTAATTGGGTGCTTTAAAAATATTTTTGCAAGTCTATTCATTCTTTTACTCCGATCCTTTATTACATAATTATTGCGTAATTTATCTTATTAATAATTTCATCATTAAATTCTTCATTTTTTAGAGTTAATGAAGTCTTAAAATCTATTGATGCATCTACCTGCTTCAATGAATTCTTATCGTAAACATTTTTACAATCAATGAAGGCAGGAACTATTTCATATCCATTTAAATAGCATTCTTTAATTTTTTGAGCATAATCATTATCCTCAGTAAAGGTAACCCTTATATTAGAATTATCATCCTTTAAGCATTCGAGCATATTTTTTCCGAAATAATTATGATCATATGAGATCTTTGAATTTGTTGCCTTAATTATAGCGAACATATCAAAATTTCCATTTTTATTTGCGCAAATTAAATATTTTTTATTTGTGTCAAAAACAAATTCATTAGCTGAAAAATTAATTTTACCATCCTCTAAAATCCAATTCATATAATTTATTATTGAATTATCCTCTTCATTTTTTATTGCATTTTTAAATTTTTTTATTTTAGATATATGTAAAGAAGTATAATAATATCTTAATGCATGAGTACGGCTTAAAATTGTTATTATTACCATTGCTAAAAATGATAATATTGCGATAAAACCACCAACAAAGAATTGTGGGATTGTAACATAGAAGCCTGCGTTATTAATTATACAGCTTTTTACTACAACTGCTGGAGCAGCAACAACAAAGGCGGCACTCGCAAAATTTGTTTCAGATTCATATTTTTTAGAAAGAAACTTTATTAATTTTGAGAATAAGAATATTCCCAATAAGTAACCAATCAAATAAAAGCCTAATATTTTGACATTAGCTATTAAATTTGTTAAATAATCTGGTGATGAAAACATTAAGAATTCAGTTAGCATATTCATAAATGGGTAATATAATCCAAGTGAAAGAAATACTACAGCAAAATCAATTCCAGGAATTATAAATGTTGATGATGTAAATAAACCAATAAATGCCATCACTATTAAATAACTTAGTGAAGGATTTTTGTCAAATTCAACACTTTGATTTGTAACAATTAAGTAGCTGTATAGAATTAAAAATGTAACAATCATTGAAAATACAATCCAATTTGATGGTTTTTTCCAATTTCCTTTTAAGGAATTAAATATATCTGGTAATGAGCCCAACAACATACCCATAATTGCCATGATCATTACAAGTGGGAAATATTCAAAAATTATATTTACTGTGAATGCAGCTAAAACTGCTCCTATCGCATAGCCTATCATTAAAAAAGCTAAGAAAGTACCATTTTTTTTAAAATCCTTAAAGATATTTGCGATTGATTCTACCATCATAAGGTATATGCCTATTATTATACCAATAGTTGAAGCACTTAATCCTGGGATTCCCATAGAAATAAGACCTAGTAATATACCCTTTAATAAAACAACTAAATTTTTTTTCATATGAGAGTCCTAATTTCCTTTCTTTTTTATAAAATAAAAAACATAACGGAAAATATTATAACATACAATTTTATTATTTGCAAAAAAGTAAGCCTATTGTATAGCTAAATAAACTATAATTTTCTTTCTTTTTATGAGCAAATATAGTATAATTATATAGAATTGTCTTAAGGAGGTTAAAAAATGATTAAACAAGCTTTAAAGGGTATGAATGACTTTATTCCAAGAGATGCAGAAATAAGAGATTATATGATGAGTCAAATTCTTAAAGTATATAAAAGCTTTGGTTTTGAACGTATATATACACCAGCTATTGAAGATATTAATAATATTGACAATAAAGAGGGTGGAGAAAACCAAAAGTTAATTTTTAAAATATTAAAGCGTGGAGAAAAGCTTGATAAAGCAATTGAAGAACAGAAATATGATGAATTATCAGATATGGGACTTCGTTATGATTTAACTTTACCCCTAACTAGATTTTATGCTAATAATCGTTCTAATTTACCTCAAATTTGTAAATTCATTCAGCTTGATAGAGTATATCGTGCTGAAAGACCTCAAAGAGGAAGAGATAGAGAATTTTATCAATGTGATATTGATATAATTGGCAGTTCTAATCCATCATGTGAAATTGAACTTATTTGTGCCACAGGTCAAGCTTTAAAAACATTACCGATAGGTGATTTTGCTATAAGAATTAACCATAGACAAATTTTAAGAAATGTATTATCAAGCTTTGGATTTTTAAATGAAGAGCTTGATGAGGTATGTATTTCTCTTGATAAATTAGATAAAATTGGTTCTAATGGAGTAAAGGATGAATTAGTATCTAAAGGCTATAATTTAGATTCTATTGATAAATTATGTTATTTCATCAAAAATCCAGTTACAATTGAACGCGTTAAAGAAATATTAAAGGAAAATGAATATTTAGATAATCTAATAACTGTAATTAATGGTGCAAGAGCTTTAACAAAGGATGATTTTGATATTGTATATGATTTTACATTAGTAAGAGGCCAAGGCTATTATACAGGCTGCGTTTTTGAAATCGAAAGTAAAAAATTTGGTGGTACTGTTGGTGGTGGCGGAAGATATGATAATTTGATTGGAAAATTTATTGGTGAAAATGTTCCGGCAGTTGGCTTTTCAATTGGATTTGAAAGAATATATGCAATATTAAAGGAAAGTAATTTTACTGTTCCAAATAATAAGAAGCTAGCCATTATTTATAAGGGGGATTATGTAAAGGCTATGCAATTTGCTAGTGAATATAGAAAGGATTATAGTGTTTCATTATATGAGTTTCCAAAAAAGGTCGGAAAGCTTTTAAATCGTATAGAAAATGAAGGCTATTATGCTTATATTATTTATGATGAAGCAAATGAAATAAATTCTATAAATATTATAGAAAAAATACAACAAGTATAGTTGACATTGATTTATATGGTACTATAATTATACATGGAAGAGGGTGTTTGCCATGTATATGTAATCGTTCGTTAATTTTTTTATATTTGTTTGAATGATACTGTACTATGGGATAACTTTCAATTACATTTATTTTGTTTTTAAGTCTTTACAGTGCTAAAGACTTATTTTTTATTAGGAGGGGAAATATGCTTTTAAATAAAAATTTAAATAAATATTATTTAAGATATGCATTTTATATAATAGTTGGAATTGTTGCAGTTGTTGTGGTTGATTTTTTTCAATTAAACATTCCTGAAGATTTAGGAAAAATAGTTGATATAATAAAGGATAACGAAAAAGTAACATTTGATTTAATTAAACCTATTGTATTAGATGTATTGATGGTAGCATTAATTTTATGCTTTGGACGTATGTGCTTTAGATTTATGCTTTTTTATGCTTCTCAGCATATAGAAGCAGGACTTAGATATGATATGTTTTTAAAAAGTGAAAGATTATCTCAAAGATATTATCATGAAAATAAGGTTGGTACAATAATGTCTTGGTTTACTACCGACCTAGAAACAATTGAGGAATTTACTGGATGGGGAACAATAATGATGGTTGATGCTATTTTCTTATCAGTTATTGTTATTGTGAAAATGATAAGATTAGAGCCTGTTTTATCTTTGATTTGTATTTCTCCAATGATATTAATTATCATTTGGGGTGCATTAGTTGAAAAATTCATGTCAATGAAATGGGAAGAGCGTCAGCGTGAATTTGATAATTTATATGATTTTTCACAGGAAAGCTTTACAGGAATAAGAGTTATAAAAGCTTTTGTAAAGGGAAATCAGCAAATCCGTGCATTTTCGAAGATCGCAAGAAAAAATAAGGATACAAATATTAAATATGTTAAGGTTTCAGTAATATTTGATGTTATTATAGAGGTTATTATTTCAGCAATAATGGCAATAATTATTGGAGTTGGAAGCTGGTTTACATACTTGGCATTAACAAATAATCCTATGGTCATATTTGGCCATACTATTGATTTATCTGCTGGTGATTTGGTTGTATTCATAGGTTTTTTTGAAACTCTTATTTGGCCTATGATAGCCATGGGACAAATTGTTTCAATGAGATCAAGAGCTAAAACATCTTTAAAAAGAGTATCAAACTTTTTAAATCAGGATGAAGAAATTCATAATCCTGAAAATGCTCATGTACTTACAGATGTTTTAGGTAAAATAGAATTTAAGAATTATAGCTTTAGCTATCCTGGAAGTAAGAATCATTCATTAGAAAATGTTTCTTTTGTAATTAATGCTGGAGAAACAATTGGAATTGTAGGAAAGATTGGTTCAGGTAAAACTACCTTAGTTAATTCCTTATTACGTTTATATAATATAGAAAAAGGAACAATCTTTATTGATGGAAATGATATTATGGAATGTGATATTCAATCTATAAGAAATTGTATTGGTTATGTACCACAGGATAATTTCTTATTCTCAGATAAAATAAAAAACAATATTGCATTTTCTAATCATGATCTTGATTTTTCAAGAATTCAAAATGCAGCAAGATTTGCTGATGTTGATGATAATATCAATGGCTTTAGAAATGGCTATGATACTGTATCAGGTGAACGTGGAGTTACACTTTCCGGTGGACAGAAGCAAAGAATTTCAATTGCACGTGCATATGCTAAGGAAGCACCAATAATGATAATGGATGATTCAGTTTCTGCAGTAGATGTAAAAACTGAGGAAAATATTTTGAAAAATATAAAAGAATATCGTAATGGAAAAACTACTATTGTTATTGCTTCTCGTGTATCGACAGTTCAGCATATGTCTAGAATTCTTGTACTTAACGAAGGACGTGTAGAGGCATTTGATACACACGATAACCTATTAAAGATTTCTCCTACATACCAAAAAATGGTATTTCTTCAGGAACTTGAAAAAGAAGTGGAAGGAGGAATAAAATAATGGAAGAATTAGAAAAGCTAAAAGGAGATAAAAAGCTTCCTTTTAAAGTATTATTTTGTAGAACATTAACTTACCTAAAGCCAGAATGGGTTAAATTTCTATTAGCTGGGCTAATGATACTTATTAATGTTGGACTTGATGTTATTTTACCTTTATTTTTAGGACAAATAACTAATACATTATCAGAAACTATGACAAGAAGTGATATAAATTATATTGTTATTCTTTCTGTTTCATATTTAGCAATATGCCTTATTAATCAAGTATTTTTATATTTTGAATCAATGCTTTTACAGCATGCTGGTCAAAATATTATATACAATTTACGTATGCAGGTTTTTGTCCATATAGAAAATATGAGTCAAAATCAATTTGATGAAATGCCAGTTGGTTCACTTGTAACACGTGTAGCATCCTATACACAATCAATGTCTGATTTGTTTACAAATGTTTTAGTTAATATCATAAGAAATGTTTTAACTGTTGTTGGAGTATATGCTATCATGATATTCCTTTCACCTGTTTTAGCATTAATACTTTCAATATTTGTAGCTATAGTATTTGTGACATCATTTGTATTTGGTAAGATTGTAGGAAAAATATTTCGTAATGAAAGAAAATATATTTCTGATTTAAATACGTATTTAAATGAGAATTTATCAGGAATGAAGCTAACTCAAATATTTAATCAAGAAAAGTATAAGGAATACGAATTTATTGAGAAGAATGAGGCATTAAGAAAAGCAAGATATAAGGTGGTAGTAGCATTTGGTATTTATCGACCATTTATTACATTATTATATACTGCCTCTATCGCTGTAATATTATATATGGGTATAAAAATTGGACTTCCTGCTGGAGACATTGTAGCATTTTATTTATATCTATCTAAATTCTTTAACCCTATTCAAAATCTTGCTGATCAATTAAATAATTTGCAAAAAGCATTAACTGCATCAGAAAGATTATTTAATCTTTTAGATGTAGAGCCTGAGGTTAGAGATAAAAAAGATGCCATTGAAATTGATCATTTTGAAGGAAAAATTGAATTTAGAAATGTTTGGTTTGCTTATAAGCCAAACGAATGGATTTTAAAGGATGTTTCTTTTGTTATTGAGCCTAAGCAAACTGCAGCATTCGTTGGTGCAACTGGTGCAGGAAAAACAACAATACTTGGACTGATTGTAAGAAATTATGAAATACAAAAGGGACAAATATTAATTGATGATATTGATATATCTAATATTAAAATCGACTCATTAAGAAACGCTATTGGGCAAATGCTTCAGGATGTTTTCCTTTTTTCTGGAACAATTAAATCAAACATTGCTTTAAATGATGATAGCTATAGTGATGATGATGTTTTAGAAGTTTGTAAATATGTAAATGCTGATTCATTTATTAATAAGCTTGAAAAGGGTATAAATGAAGAAGTGATTGAGCGTGGTGAAAATTTTTCTCAAGGTCAAAGACAGCTTCTTTCATTTGCTAGAACAGTATTACATAAGCCTCAAATATTAATATTAGATGAGGCAACAGCTAATATTGATACTGAAACTGAGGTTTTAATTCAAGAATCTCTTGAAAAAATAAAAAATATAGGAACAATGCTAGTTGTAGCACACAGATTATCTACTATTCAGCATGCGGATATTATCATTTGTTTACAGCATGGTGAAATAATAGAAAGAGGAAATCATCAGGAATTATTGAAAAATAAAGGATATTATTATAAATTATATCAATTACAGTTTGAAGAAAGATAAAATTACATCTTGATATTTTGATAGTGCTGTGATATATTTAAAAAGAACTTAATCTTTGTAAGGGAGTAGTTTGCTATTAATAGTAGCTGACCTACATCATGGTTTAATACCAGGTTCAGTTTTAAAAAACGAGACTTACACTTATTAGTATATTATTAATAGGTGTAGGTCTTTATTTTTTGGAGGAAAAATATGTTAGATGGATTATTTGATTTACTAGATCAAGGAATTAGTACATGGGGAGGATGGCAATATATTGTTTTTATTTTCTTCTTAGTTTTAGGTATTTATTTCTTGGTTAAATTCTGTGATATTTTTGTTGATTCTGCTAGTGCTATAGCAAAAAAACTACACATATCACCATTGATTATTGGACTTACAATTGTAGCAATAGGAACTAGCTGTCCTGAGCTTGCTGTTTCTGTATCAAATGCTATTTCTGCATTAAAAGATGGCACAACTGCTGAAATAGCAATTGGTAATGTCGTTGGTTCAAATATTTGTAATATTTTATTAGTTTTAGGATTTTCATGTATATTTACACCAATCGTAGTTAAGAAGAGTATTTGTAAAAGAGAATATCCATTCCTTTTAGGAATAACAGCATTATTAGTGATTTTGGGCTGCTTTTTCTCATTTGGAGGATATCCATTTGGAATTACTAGATGGGAAGGAATTATTTTTGTATTATTTATTCCATTATATATTGGTTTTTTAATCTATAATGCAAAAAAGCATCCTGAGGATCAAGATGAAGTAGAAGAAATTAATGATATGCCAATGTGGAAGGCAATAATTCTTACTATAATCGGCGCAGCTGGAATTGCAGTAGGTGGAGAATTTGTTGTTTATGGTGCACAGCATATTGCTGTAAATGCTGCAATATCAATTGGCTTAGATAGAGCAATGGTTGAAGCATTGGTAGGTCTTACAATTGTTGCTGTTGGAACATCTTTACCTGAGTTAGTAACAAGTATTGTTGCGGCTAAAAAGGGTCAAAATGAGCTTGCATTAGGAAATGTTATTGGTTCAAATATCTTTAATACTATATTTGTTTTAGGTATTTCAGCAGTAATCAGTCCATTAGGAACAACAAATGGACAATTATTTATAGAATTATTAGTGATGCTTGCTTCAACAATTGGTGTATTTATTGTTGCTAAAACTGGAAAGATAGGTAAAAAAACAGGAATATGCTTATTAGCAACATATGCTTGCTTTGTTGTTTATTTAATTATTAGAACTATTCTTTAACTAAGAGGTAGTATAAATGGATTGGAGCATATCTTTTTTCATTAATAGTATATTATTAGGAGTAGGTCTAACAATGGATGCATTTAGTGTATCTATAGCAGATGGACTTAAAAATCCTAATATGAGAAAATATAAAATGATTAGTATTGCAATATGCTTTGCATTTTTTCAATTTATTATGCCACTAATAGGTTGGCTATGTGTACATACAATAGTAGAAAAATTTAATATCTTTAGATATTTTATTCCTTGGATTGCTTTAGTTTTATTAGGTTATATTGGTGGTAAAATGGTATATGAAAATATAAAGCATAAAGAAATAGAAGAAGAAATTGATGATAAGAAGTTAGGCTTTTGGATGATAATAGTTCAAGGTATAGCAACATCAATAGATGCTTTATCAGTTGGATTTACCATCTCTGATTACAATTGGATTAATGCATTTGTCTGCTCAATAATTATTGCTATTGTGACAGTTACATTTTGTATTTGTGGATTGTTTTTTGGTAAAAAGCTAGGAGAAAAATTTACTAGCAAAGCAGAATTGATAGGAGGATTAATCCTTATAGGTATTGGTTTGGAAATATTTATTAGTAATATGATAGAACTATATTCTGCAAAATAATTAACATAATTAAGAAAAAATAAAAAAAGTAAAAATAATTGTTGACAAAATATTTTTGCTTTGATATAATCCTTATTGCTGAGTCACTTTTTTGACGAAAGCAATAAATTGGCCTGTTGGTGAAACGGTTAACACACATGCCTTTCACGCATGCATTTATGGGTTCGAACCCCGTACAGGTCACCATTTAAAAATTCAGCTTTGACAATTGTCAAAGCTTTTTTTTGCTTTTTTTATTTTTTTCTTTCTTTGAATTAATATGACTTTTTCTTTGATTATTTAATGAATTATTAGAAAGCTTATCTTTGTCACTACATCTAGCTATTTCGTTCATATTTACCTCCAATTGAATATATGAATTATTGAAATAATAATATACTATTATTTATATAAATATTTCGTTTTAATGCTATTTATTATACATAAATTACATTTTCTTATGGTTTATTTTTTTATTTATGGTATAATCTAATAGTTAATAATAAATTATTTATAAAATGTGTGACAAGGAGAATTATTATGTTATTAAGTGAGTTGCTGATAAAATATGATAGATATACTACATTGATTAAAGTAATAGATTCTTTAAATAATAGCTTTGACAGATATGTGACAATAAATGAAGAAGAAGATAAATATATAATAACACCTACATTTGCATTTTATAAATTAGTAGGCTCTACACGTACTTCTATATCATTAGATAAAAATTATCAAATTATTACTAAGGATTGTGGATGCTTAGAGTATTATAAAAAGAAAGAATGCTTACATGTTGTTTGTTTGTATGTAGTAGCAATATATCAACTTAATAATAAATTATTTCAAACAGAATATAACAAATATTTACGCAAGAAGAAAATACTTCAGCATAATGAAATATTAAATAGATTATATGGTGAATTAAAAACATCTAATTCCTATTTTGGATTAATTCATTTGATTCCATGTATAGAATCATATGGGAAAAATTATCTATTATCCTTGAAGGTTGGATATGATAAGGATTATGTTGTTAAAAGCATAATTGGATTTATTCAAAATACAGAAAATAATATTGAATATTCATATGGCCAAAAGCTAACATTCATACATTCATATGAATGTTTTGATGATGTCAGCAAGGAGTTTTATAGTTTTTTAAGAAATATTTGTAGTGAAACTAGTGAAAAAAATGTTGAAATAAGAAAATCTCATTTATTGAAAATATTAGAAATATATAATAAGGATGTCATTTTCTTTAAAGAGAATGAAGATGCTAAATTTTCACCTAGACGCATAGTTAATGTTGATGGCGTTACATTAAAATTAAATGATGAGTCATTATTTATTGAAAAGCCTAATAATTCTAATGTTTTTATTAGCGGTGTTAATAATGCATACTTTATTGATGATGAATATATTTATACCTATTCATATAAAACAAGAATGGAAGGTAAAATATTTGATTGCTTATATAAGGTTGATGGTGGATTGATCATTGATGTAAATAGTAATGATTTCATTTCAAATTTATTACCTATGATTCAAAATCTTATAAAAATAGAAGATAAATTTTATGAAAAGTATCCAATACCACAAATAAAAATAGATTCTTATATTTCTTATTATAGTGGAAATATTTATTTGAATTATGAAATAAAATGTGATGAAAGTGATAAAGATAGCCCTTATATGAATCAATTGTTATCTGGATATAACAGCATAATTGAAGGCTATAATTTTTCGAAGAATAGAGATAATCTTTATAATATTTCTAGTATAGAAAATCAATATTTATTTTTAACAAATGATTTATCTTCGCTTAAAGCCTTTGGACAAGTTTATTTTGATGAATCAATGAGAGGAATTCGTGCTAAGAAAAGTGCCAAGACCTCTATAGGTATTACTTATAATGTTGGATTACTTGATTTTAAGTTTGAAAATTCTTCTTTATCTATAGAAGAAATACAAGCTATGCTTCTTGCTTATCATCAAAAGAAGAAATTTATCAAATTAAAGGATAATACAATCATTGAAATTGATGAAGAGGATGCAAGACAAATAGACAATTTCTTAGAGGATTTTAATATATCAGTTAAGGAAATTAATAAAAAAGTATTAAAGCCATTAAATTATTTACTTAAATTAGTTAATGTAAATGATGAAAATTTAAGTGTAGATTCTCAAATTTCTGAAATGATCAATTCAATTCAAAATTATAAGAATTCAGATTATAATCCATCTGATAAATATAATTTGATATTAAGAAACTATCAGGTTGAAGGCTTCCGTTGGTTAAAAACATTATCTAGCTTTGGATTTGGTGGAATTCTAGCAGATGATATGGGACTAGGTAAAACATTGGAGATTATTTCATTTTTAGAATCTGATACATTTGAAATGCCTTCAATTATAGTATGTCCAATGTCATTAGTTTATAATTGGCAAAACGAGTGTGAAAAGTGGGGACTTAATGTTCCAGTAGTACAAATTTTAGGAGGAGCTGAGGCTAGAGAAGCAATTATTAATACTATAGATGCAAATAAGAAGGCATTATATATTACTTCTTATGATTCATTAAGAAGGGATATTAGCTTATATAATATTAAATTTAGATTTGTAATTGCTGATGAGGCCCAATTTATTAAAAATCAATTTGCACAAAAAAGTGAAGCAATCAAATCACTAAAGTCCGAAATCAATTTTGCATTAACTGGTACTCCGATTGAAAATGGACTAGCTGATTTATGGAGTATATTTGATTTTTTAATGCCAGGATATTTATCTAATTATTCACATTTTAAGTCTAGATATGAATATTTAATTATGCATGATGATGATGAAGCACTTGAAACATTAAAGAAAAGAGTAAGTCCATTCATATTAAGACGTACTAAAAAGGATGTATTAAAGGATCTTCCAGATAAGATTGAAGATTATTATTATTACAAGATGTCTCCAAAGCATGAGGATGTTTATAAGGCTTATGTAGAAAAGCTTAAGGATGATATTAAAAATAATGGTGGTAATAATATTTTAGCATTATTAACTAGACTTCGTCAGATTTGTATTACTCCAGAATTAATATATCAAGAATCATTTGAAAACACTAAAATTAATATGGCAATAGATTTAATTCAATCAAGTATTGATTCTGGTCATAGAATTTTAGTATTTTCGCAATTCGCTCAAAGTTTTCCAATAATATCAAAGGAATTGGAAAAAATGGGAATTAAGCATTTTATATTAGATGGACAAACAAAGGCTAAAACCAGAATGGAAATGGTAGAAGAATTTAATAAAAATGAAAATTACAAGGTTTTTATTATTTCCTTAAAGGCTGGTGGAACTGGATTGAATTTGGTTGGCGCAGATATGGTAATACATCTTGATCCATGGTGGAATAGTAGTGCTGAGGCTCAGGCAACTGATAGAGCATATCGCATTGGTCAAACAAAAAATGTTTATGTGATAAAACTGATTTGTAAGGATACAATTGAGGAAAAGGTTGTTAAATTACAATCATTAAAGAAGGATTTGGCTGATAGTATTATTATGAGTAATGATAAAGAGGCTCATAAGCTATCAAAGGATGATATTTTAGAACTATTAGAATCATAAAGGGTAGACAATATATGATAAAAAGATTTTCAAATCAAAGACAAATTGTATATGATTCATTATTAGCTTTAGAACATTCAACTAGTGAAGAGCTTATAGAATATATTAAAGAAAACTATTCTGAAATTTCTCTAGCTACAATCTATAGGAATTTATCTGTTCTTTTAAATGAAGAATTGATTACTAAAATCAATATTAATGGAATAGATTATTATGAAACCACAAAGGATACACATTTTCATTTTATTTGTAAAAGATGTAATAAAATTCAAGATATTTTACCTAATGAAATTCCTATTAATATAAAAGATATAGATTATATAAATTCTAATAAAATTCTTTCCTGTAATATAACATTTACAGGAATATGTAAGGATTGTTTAAATAAACAATTAAAATAATTTTTGTTTTTTTTCACATATTATTCCCAAAATTTAAAAATATAATTATTTGTGAAAAAGAGGTGCATATTACTATGAAGAAAAAAATTATTTTTTCAATTTCTATTTTTTCTATTTTTTGTCTTTTTGTTTTAACATCATGTAATAACGATAATGATGTTAATTATTCTGATCCTATCACAAATGATAAGGAAACAACAAATTCGAATGATAATAATCCGTTTTTTGGTGATAATACAGAAAATAATTCACAATCAAATAATACATCATCAACAAATAATAATAAAGGAAATACAAACGCATCAAATTCAGGAAATTCTACTAGCAGTACAAATGGTGAAACAATAAACTCTTCCTTTACAACAGTAACTACTCCTTCAGTAACAACTCCTGTTGAAGAGACTGTTGAAAAGGTATACGATAGTGTTGTGTCAATAAACGTTATAGGTACATCATTTAGTGCATCAGGCTCTGGTGTTTTATTTGGTTATAATGAGGATTTAGGATTGTCACTTATTGTAACATGTCATCATGTTATCGATGGCTGTAATCAAATTAGCGTTAGAACATCAAAAGGACAAACATATGAGGCTAAGCTTGTAGGTAGCTATTCAGATGAAGATTTAGCGGTTTTATCAATTGAGGCTACTGGATTAACATATGCTTCAATTTTTGAAAATTCTGATAATTTAAAGCTTGGTTCACAGGTTGTATGTATTGGTAATCCATTAGGTACGTTACCTGGAAGTGTTTCTAGTGGATATTTATCATACATTAATCGTGAGATAAATGTAGATACATATAAAACTCAAACTCTTTTACAAACAGATGTCGCAATTAACAGTGGTAATTCTGGTGGTGGACTATTTAATACCGCAGGAGCTTTAATTGGAATAGTGAATGCTAAATTTTCAAGCAGTAGTATTGAAGGATTGGGATTTGCAATTCCATCAAAAATTGTTATTTCCACAATTAATGAAATTATGAAAACAGCTAAATATGATAAAGAAGCAAAGGCTTGGAGCTGTGGGTATGTCGAAGGTGATTGGGAATTTGGATTTACTGTTTCTGATGGATATACAATGTGGCAAAGAGTACCTGTAGTCTATGTTCAAGCAGTTGAGGAAAATACTACCTACACAGGTGAAAAAGAATTAATGGTTAATGATATTATCACTGGATTAACAATTAATTATTTAGATCCGGAAAAAACTGATAAGGTGGTTACGATTTCAGGATCAAGTGCTTTATATAAAGAATTATATTCTTCAGATTTAAAGCTTGGAGATATTTTAGAGTTTACAGTAACAAGATCTAATGAATCTATTACTATTTCTATTACTGTTGAGCAGTTTATATATTCAATATGATGATTATGACTAGAGAAAGTTTTATTCTCTAGTTTTTTTCTTTCACTAACAAATAATATTTGTTATAATGAAAAAGAATATGAAGGAGTGATTAAATTGTTTAAAATAGGCTGTCATTTGTCAATCAGCGGTGGATTTTTACATGCTGCAAAGGAGATTATTTCTTTAGGCGGAAATACATTTCAATATTTTTCACGTAATCCACAGGGCGGACAAGCAAAAAAATGGGATCAAGATGATTTTTTAGCGTTTAGTAAATATGCTAAAAATAATGGAATAGAGGTTATTTTAACTCATGCTCCCTATACTTTAAATGCGTGTTCAATGAAAGAGGAGGTTAGAGAATTTGCTTTAGCTTGCTTCATTGAGGATATAAATAAATTAGAGCATTTTGATAATGCATTATATAATTTTCATCCGGGTAGTCATACAGGATTAGGTGTTCAAAAGGGAATAGATTTAATTGTTGAAATTTTAAATAAGGTATTATTTAAAGAAATGAAGACAACAGTTTTATTAGAATGTATGGCTGGAAAGGGTTCTGAAATTGGTAGAAGCTTTGAAGAAATAGCTGAAATAATTAATCGAGTTGAATTAAAGGAAAAGTTAGGTGTGTGCTTAGATACATGCCATGTATTTTCAGCAGGCTATGATATAGTAAATAAGCTAGATGAGGTTTTAGATGAGTTTGATAATGTGATTGGCTTAGAAAAATTAAAAGCCATTCATTTAAATGATTCTATGACACCATTTAATTCAAATAAGGATAGACATGAAAAAATAGGTAAAGGAACTATTGGTTTAGAAGCAATAATAAATATTATTAATCATCCAAAGCTAAAGGATTTACCTTTTTATCTTGAAACTCCAAATGAATTAGATGGTTATCGATATGAAATAGAAGTACTTAAAAAAAGTAGGCTTTAATCGTTGTTTGATTTTGTGTTAGTTTTTCCTTTCTAGTCAACTGTTGAGGAAGTATAATATTATTGAAGAGGGAGGAGTTATTATGTTTAAATTTATCAAAAGCATGATGTGGTTTATTAAGAAAAATTGGTATAGATATGTTTTTGTGTTATTTTTTGGAATAATTTTGGCATTTATAAATTTAATTCCTGCTACAATTATAGGTAATCTTTCTTCCCAAATTGAAAATAATACATTAACAAAGGAATATATTTTTAAGCAGTTTTTAATTCCTTTTTTACTAGTTACTCTTGGTATTTATTTTATTGCTACATCAAAAAGATTTTGTCAAAATAGATTAACAACAACTCTTTATTATGCTTTACAGGTTAGATATATGGAAAATATATTAGTCCAGGATGCTACATTTTTTGAAAAATTTCAATCTGGTGACTTATTAACTAGAGCGCTTGGTGATGTTAATTCCGTAAAATTTAGTGGTGGTAATAGATTATTAAATATATTTTTAGAGTCACTTACTGTTGTTATAACATTTATTGCCATGTGTTTTATTAATGTAATTTTAGCTATATGTTGTTTTATTCCCCTTTCATTTATCTTTTTTGCTAATCTATTTTTAAGAGCAAAGGTAAAAAGAAATTGGAAGATAGTTAGAGAAAAAAATTCAGAAATGGGAAATGTGGTTCTTGAAAGTATTACAAATGTTAGAACTATAAGAGCATTTTCAAAGGAAGAAGAAAATTATCAAAAAAACATAAAATATTCTAATAATGCGTACAAGGTTGAAAAGGATAATTTAAAAATTAATGTTATTTTTATTCCGATGTTTCAGTCTATTGTCGCAATATCTACAATTATTTGTTATGGCTTAGGAGCTTATTTTTATTCAAAGGGTGATATTACTACTGCACAATTAGTTAAATTCGTTATGTATTTGAATTTGTTCCAGGCTCCACTAACTAATATTGGTAATATGATTAATAATTTTTATCAATCATTAATTTCTGCCCAAAGATTGAATGAAGTATATGATTCAAAAAGTGAAATTATTGACCATGAGGATGCAAAGAAAATCAATGAGGTAAAGGAAATTGAATTCAAAGATTTTTCCTTTAGATATAATGGCGATAAAAATGATGTATTACAAAATATTAATTTAAAAATTAAGGAAGGTCAAACAATAGGTATTGTTGGACATACAGGAAGTGGTAAATCTACTTTAGTTAAGCAGCTAGTAAGACAATTACCTATTTGTGAGGGTTCTTTATTTATAAATAATGAGCCTATTGAAAATTTTGAACAGGAAAATATTCGTTATCACATCGGTTATGTTCCACAAGAGCATGTTTTATTTTCAAGAAGTGTATACAAAAATGTTGCATTAGGAGATTCTAATGCAACTGAAGAAGATATTGAGCATGCAATTACGCTTGCTGATTTTGAAAAGGATATTGATAATTTACCACAGGGATTAGATACTATAGTTGGCGAATATGGTGTTACACTATCAGGTGGACAAAAGCAGAGATTGGCAATAGCGCGTGCTTTTTTAAAGGATGCAGATGTTTTGATTTTAGATGATTCATTGTCTGCTGTAGATGGTAAAACTGAGGCAAATATAATTAATACACTTAAAAAGTATCGTTCAAAAAGAACTAATATTATTGTTGCTCATAGACTTTCGGCTGTTATGCATGCAGATGAAATTATTGTTTTAGATCAAGGTAAAATAGTTGAAAGAGGTACACATCAAGAGCTGATTGATAAGCATGGATGGTATTATGAACAATTTATTTCACAACAAATGAATAGTAAGGAGAGAAGTTAATTATGGAAAAACAAGAAATTCTTTCAAAGACAACTCTGTTTAAGAAAACTTTGCCTTACATTAAGCAAGAGAAAAAATTATTCATTATTACAATAATTTTAAGTATAGTAATCTCAATTTTATCTGCAGTAACGCCTTTTATTACTAAAAGAATACTTGATGTATATTTGCCAAATTATGAATATAATATGGTAGCAAAGGCATTGATTGTTTATGGTGTAATTGTATTTGTTACTGTAATAACAAGGTATATATATCAATATGCAAATCAGCTTACAGGAATGCATATTGAAAAAACTGTACGTGAAAAAGCAATTAGAAAAATAGATTATCTTCCTGTTGATTATTATTCATTAGAGCCAGATGGAAAAATAGTTGCTAAAATCACTAGTGATAGTGCTGGAGTTAGAGTTTTTTACACAACATTGTTTTCAATATTTAATGCATTATTAAATATAATTATTGTATATGTTGGAGTTATTGTACTTGAGCCTAGATTAGCATTATTAATTATTGTACTTGTTCCGATATTATTGTTGTGGATTACAGTATATAGAAAAAAGGTTCATAAATTTTATGTTGATTTAAGAGAAACCGGCTCTAAAATCACTGGAAAGCTTAATGAATTAATAACTGGTGCCTTAATTATTCAAGATTTTAATCAAGAGGAGGAAATGCTTGATGATTATAGAGCACTATGTAAAAAGTATATTCATAATGAGAGAAAAGCTAATACAGTAAATATTTATTTTGGATGGGAATTATTATCATTAATAAAAAGAACTGCCGAGGTATGCTTGTTGTTATTTTTAGGCTTTCAAAGCATTGAGGTTGCAGAAATTACTATTAGTGTTGGTTTAGTTGCTGCCTTTGTTGAAAACCTAGATAAAATGATAAACCCAGTAAATGCTATATTTAACAATCTAAATGAGCTTGAGGATTCAATGGTTGGTGCTACAAGAGTATTCTTATTTATTGATGAGGCAAATGATACTAGGATTTTAGATGGTAAGGAAGCACCAAAGGAAATAGCTGGAGAGGTTGAATTTAAAAATATTAGATTTGCATATGTAGATGATAAATATGTTTTAGATGATATTTCATTACATGTTGAAGCTGGTAAAACAATTGGAATTGTTGGACACACTGGAAGTGGAAAATCATCAATGATGAATCTTTTATTAGGCTATAATGATTATCAAGAGGGAAGCCTGCTTGTCGATGGAGTGGATATAAAAGAATACAACAAGGCATCCTACAGAAAGAACCTAGGTATTGTTTTACAAACTCCTGCATTATTTGCGGGTACAATTAAATCAAATGTAACAATGGAAAGAGATTGCTACAGCGACGAGGAAATAATTAATGTACTGAAGGCAGTTGGTGCTGGTTATATGCTAGAAAAAACAGATTTAGGAATCAATATGCCTATTTCCTTTAGAGGTGAAAACCTATCATTAGGTGAAAAACAGCTTATTTCTTTTGCTAGAATTCTTCTTAGAAACCCAAAAATATTAGTACTTGATGAAGCAACCGCAAATATTGATTCTGAAACCGAAGAGCAAATTAAAAAAGCAATGGATGTTGTCTCAAAGGGAAGAACAACGTTTATTATTGCTCACAGATTATCGACAATAAAAAATGCTGATGAAATAATTGTTTTAGATCAAGGTAAAATTGTAGGTAGGGGAACTCATGATACTCTTTATAATAATTGTAAGCATTATAAGGATATGTATGATAGTCAATTTAAGAATAATAATATTAATTGTAAAAATGCTGACTAATTAATACTAGTCAGCTTTTTTTATGGTATAATAGTGTCAAAAGTGATTGCTAAAATAAGCATTAAGCTTGTTTTTGTGTTTATTGTGGAGGCTTTATGAAAACAAAGATATTTGTTTGTAGTAACTCTGGGATTGATTATGTTACTCATAGTAAAAATATATCAGCTATACCTATAATTATAAGTTTTTCAAAGGAAGAAAAATATGATGATTTCATCGATATGAATAGTGAATCATTTTATAATAGAATTACTTATGATTCAAGTGCACATTTAAGCTTTGAATATCAAAATTATGCTAAAATAAACGAATATATAGAAATAGCACAAAAGGAAGGATATGAGCAATTTTTATTTATTCTATCAGCTCAAGAATTTTGTGATTTATTTGTACCTGTTTCAATTGCTGTATCAGATTTAGCTGATGTACAATACAAAATTTTTGATTCTAATAGTGCATGCTTTCCTCTTGCGTATATGGCAATAATGGCTGATGAAATGTTTAGTAATGGAAAAACAATGGATGAAGTTGTTGTTTTTTTAGAGCATGTAAAGAAAAATCATCATATTTTTTTATTTGATCCTAGCTATGATTATCAATATGGCCAAAAAATTACTCAAAAAATAGCTTCCGGTAAATTATATGAGATTGATGATGGTAGGATATTATCTGTGAAAAAGGCAAAAAATAATCAAAGCCTATTAAGTCTATTTCAAATATATGAAACTGAAACAGAGGATTCTGATGTCATTCCATTTATTTTATATATGACAAAATCTTCTGCATATTTACCTATCATAGAAGAAAAATTATATAAGATTACTCCTGGTGCAAAAAAAATCAAGTCATATCCTATACCAGCAATTATTGGTAGTAGGATTGGACTTAATTCAATTGGAGTAGGATATATTGTAAAATTCATTGAATAAAAGAAAAAAAGCATTGCCGACCTTCGTCATACAATACTTACTCTAATTTGTTATTCACGCACGTTCACGCCAGGCTGAGTAATTGGGAGCTACCCTATTACTACTGGAATGGGTTTTTAACCGAACAACGGAAGGAACTATATTATCCTTCAACTTTCAGAGAGCTTCAGCTATTAATATCTCATACAATATCAAATTAAAATTGGCATTCTCCTACTAATACTCACCAAAATAGTTATAGCTGATTACTCAGCATCAAGCCACACACTTCCTTTGAGAACGTAGAAGCCAGTTTCTCAGGCTAGCATCTATTCGTGGGATGCATCGCTGCAGAGCCTCTTGTCGTGCCTATTCGGGTGATCGTTTACATCGAAGAGCGTATTGCACCGCTAACCAAAGCGATATTTTAATCTCGGATACCATTTGGTCTTGATTTTAATGCAGTATCCCACATTAAAATCTATCTTGGTTAGGTCCCAGCCATTTGCAAGATGGAGTTCACTGGGGTCCAATGCACTTTTATTATAATGCTAATAAAAAAAAGAAGTGAGGACAAGAAATGTCCTATAAAATCAAAAAGCATCTTGAGCTAAGCTCAAAATGCTTAATGAATTAATTTTAAATTTTTCAGCATACAGATTAATTACTGTAAGCTTATCAGTACCTTCTGTTTCATATCGTCTAATTTGACGTATGTCACAAAAAAGAATATCTGCAAGCTCCTGCTGAGTTAAATTGTTATCAACACGTATTTGTTTTAGGACACGTGCTAGTCCCTGTTTTGTTATTTGTCTATTCATATATGCATACCTTTCATTGATAGAATAATTTTCTATCCTCTTTCTATTAGTTTTATAATTTTCTATTATTTTTTTTGTATGCATCTATTGCTAGACAATATCCATTATAGCATTTTTTATTAATAATTAAAATACAAAATTAAAATTTTAGCCACATTGTGGCTTTTATTTGTTATTATTAATATCTTATCGTATATAATATTGAAAAATTATTGAAAATATGGTAAAAATTATATAATATCGATATTTTTTAAAACACATTGTTTTTTGAGAAATATCTAAGAAAAGAAGGATTATTATGAGAAACGTATTAATTGTTGGATTAGGACTTATGGGCGGAGCCTATGCATATAGATTAAGTAAAAAGGGCTATAATGTTTATGGCTGTGATATTAATGAAAAAGCTATTACCTATGCTAAAGAAAAAGGATATATAATTGATGGTGGGACAAAGCCTGATGATTATATAAAGAAGTCTGATATTATTGTTTTATCATTTTATCCTAGAAATATTATAGATTTTATCAAAAAATATAATTTTTTATTTAATGATAAGCAAATTATTACTGATTTATGTGGTATAAAATCTTCTTTTGTTGAAGAAGCTACTAGCTTAGCAATGCCTGCAATATATTGTTCTCATCATCCAATGGCAGGAAAGGAAAAAAATGGTATTGAATATTCTGAACAGGTTGTTTTTGAGGGTGCTAATTTTTTAGTTACCCCAACATCTTTAACCCCATATTCTACAATTGAAGTAATTAATCAATTAGGTAAGGATTTAGGCTTTTCTAGGTTTTCAACAATGTCTATTCATCGTCATGATGAGATGATTGGCTTTACAAGCCAATTGACTCACGCAATTGCTGTATCATTAGTAAACAGTGATCATGATTCTGAAACAAAGCGTTATATAGGTGATTCCTATCGAGATTTAACTAGAATCGCAATGATTAATGAGAATTTATGGAGTGAGTTGTTTTTAGGAAATAAGGAATATTTATTAGCTCATATAAAATCATTTGAGCATGAATTAGATTTGTTGAAAAATGCAATTCAAAATGAAGATAAAAAAGCTTTGCAGGAGTTATTTATCTCAGCTACTAAAATAAGAAAAGAGATGGAAAAGTGAAAACATTAAATATTAATCTAAAATATACATCTTATAAAATTGTTATTGAAAATGGTTTGTTAGATAAATTAAGCTTATATATTAAGGAAGTTTATAGTAATAAAAAAATATTTATTATCACTGATGATGTGGTTGAAAAGCTATACCTAAATAAGGTTATTTCCTCATTAGCTGATTTTGATTTAGATTATGTGGTAATACCACATGGTGAAATGTCAAAGACAATTGAAAAATATGCATATATTTGTGAAGAGCTTATTAATAAAGGAGTTAAAAGAAATCATATGCTGTTAGCCTTAGGCGGCGGTGTTATTGGTGATTTAACTGGTTTTGTTGCGGCAACATTATATAGAGGTATTTCATATATTGGTATTCCTACATCCCTATTAAGCCAAATGGATTCTTCAATTGGCGGAAAAACAGGAATTGATTTTGCAGGAAGAAAAAATATCCTAGGAGCATTTAAGCAGCCTTCACTTGTGTTAATTGATCCAAATACCTTAGATACTTTAGATCCAAAGGAGTTTAATAATGGAATGGGTGAATTAATTAAGCATGGTGCTATAGGTAATATTAATTTACTTAATATGCTAAAAAATAAACCAATAATAGATGAGAATGTTATCTTTGAGAGCTTATCTGTGAAAAAAAGAGTAGTAGAGATGGATGAATTTGATTTGAATGAAAGAATGACATTAAATTTTGGACATACATTTGGACATGCGATTGAATTAAAATATGGTTATAAGCATGGTGAGGCTGTTGCGATAGGAATGCTTATGGCAATCCAGATGGGGATTGATTTAGGTGTAACACCAAAGGAATGCTATAATACGATTGATGATATATTAAAATTATATAATTTACCAAGAAATGTTTATCCTTATAAGGAATATTTAAATGATGTATTTTATGATAAAAAGAATTTGGCTGGTACAATAAGCTTTATTTTTTTGGAAGAGCTTGGTAAATGTATGATTTATAAATTAACAGAGGCTGAAATTAAGGAGAAATTTTTAAAATGAATGTAATAGTTAAACCTAAAAAGCTTTCAGGTAATGTAATAATTCCACCTTCAAAAAGCTTATCACATAGAGCTATTATTGCTGCAGGTTTGGCATCTGGGAAAAGTATAATTTCTAATGTTTTATATTCAAAGGATATAAAGGCAACAATTGGTGCAATGAGAGCTTGCGGTGCAACAATAATCGAGCATCCAACAAGCCTAGAAATATATGGCAGCAAGGTAGTAAGAAAGGAAAATATTATTGATGCATATGAATCTGGATCAACAATCCGCTTTATGATTCCAATTGCGCTAGTATGTCCTGAAAAAATAACATTTATTGGTCATAATCATTTAGTTAAAAGACCATTAGATACTTTTTTTGAAATATTTGATAAGGAACAAATTCCTTATAAATATGGAAATGATTATTTACCACTTGAGGTAAATGGAGGCTTAAAGCCTGGTAAATTTGAAATAAGAGGAGATATTTCTTCTCAATTTATTACTGGGTTATTATATGCTCTTCCTATGCTTGATAAGGATAGTCAGATTCATATTACTACAAATCTAGAATCAAAGGGATATATAGATTTGACATTAGATATCTTGCATAAATTTGGAATTGAAATAGAAAATAATAATTATACTGATTTTTATATTAAGGGTAATCAAGAATTTAAACCTTGTGATTATACAATCGAAGGAGATTTTTCTCAGTCTGCCTTTTTCTTAGTTGCTGATGCATTAGGAGCTGATGTAACTTTATGCGCTATGAATAAGGACTCTCATCAAGGAGACAAAAAAATATTAAATGACATTAAGGATTTTGGTGGAAAAATAGAGTTTTCAAGTGATCAAATAAAATTGAAGCCATTTGAGGCTAATGCATGTGTTATTGATTTTTCTCAATCTCCTGATCTTGGTCCAGCCTTAACTGTTTTGGCATCCTTAACTAAAGGAGTAACAGAATTTATTAATGCTTCAAGATTAAGAATAAAAGAATGTGATAGAATAACATGCATGAAGGAAGAATTAAATAAGCTTGGAGCTAAAATAGAAGAAAACAAAGATGGGATGGTTATCACTGGTGTTGATTATTTAACTGGTGGTGAGGTTGATTCACATAATGATCATAGAGTTGCAATGGCGCTTGCAATGGCATCATTAAAATCAAAAGGTAATATTAAAATTAATAATGCTGAATGTGTATCAAAATCATTTCCTAATTTCTGGGAAGTATTTGAATCTATTGGTGGAGATATTGAATATGAAAAATAAATTAGATGAGGCAAGAGAGATTATTAATGCAGTTGATGCTGAAATGATTGAGCTTTTTAAAAAAAGGATGGCTGCTTCAAAAATGGTTGCTGAATATAAAAAGGATGTAAATATGCCAATTTTAGATGAAGCTAGAGAAAAATTATTAATAGAAAAGAATATAAAATTATTAAATTCTAAGGAATTAGAAAAATATTATAAGACATTTTTTGAAGGTGTTTTAAATGCTTCAAAGGATTATCAGAAGGATTTGATTTAATTGAAAAAATATGCACTGTTAGGAGAAAAGCTATCACATAGCTATTCACCTTTAATTCATAATGAAATATTTAAGGATTTAAATATTGATGCTTCATATGAATTAATAGAATTAAAAATTGAGGATTTAAAACCTCAGCTTGAAAAGCTTAAAAGCTTAGAATATTCTGGATATAATGTTACAATTCCATATAAGGTTGAAATAATGAAATATTTAGATATTATTTCAGATGAAGCATTAAAAATTGGAAGTGTAAATACGGTAGCGTTAGAAAATGGTAAGCTTGTGGGATATAATACTGATTATTATGGGTTTTATGAACAGCTAAAGCATTTTAATGTTGAGGTAAAAGATAAAAATTGCTTTATTTTAGGTACTGGTGGAGCGTCTCGTGCCATATATAAGGTTCTTATTGACATGGGTGGTATTGTTAAATTTGTATCAAGAAATCCAAAAGATGATTTGAGTATTGGATACGATAGGCTTGATAAAGAAAAGATAGATATTATAGTAAATACTACTCCAATTGGAATGTATCCTAAAACAGGTGTATCACCAATTGATAAATCAATTGCTAAAAGATCAAAAAATGTGGTTGATATAATATTTAATCCTAGAAAAACACAATTATTAATTGATGCTAATTCTGATATGGATGGATTATATATGCTAGTTGGTCAAGCTGTTAAAGCAGAAGAAATTTGGCAAAATAAGAAATACACATTAAATATATCAGATTTATTAAAAAGAATAGAGGAATTAATATGAATCATATAGGAAGATTATTTCAAATTAATATTTTTGGTGAATCTCATGGAAGCTCAGTAGGTATTTTATTAGATGGTGTAAAACCTGGAATTGAATTATCCTGCGAGGATTTTTATACTGATATTCAAAGACGAAAGTCAGGTGGAAAGGGAACTACTCCTAGAATAGAAGCCGATGAGGTTCATATTGAAAGTGGAGTGTTTAATGGCAAAACTACTGGAGCTCCAATTTTATTAAGATTTTTAAATACAAATACAAAAAGTAAGGATTATTCTAATTTGGTTAATCATCCTCGTCCTTCACATGCAGATTTTACTGCAATGAAAAAATATAATGGATTTAATGACTATCGCGGTGGAGGGCACTTTTCAGGAAGATTAACATTAGGAATTGTTAGTGCTGGTGTTGTTGCTAAAAAAATGCTAGATGATGTTGTATTTGAAAGTAAGCTTATCAGCTTATGTGGTGAAAAGGATCAATCAAAATTTAATGAAATTTTGGATAAAGCAATTGAAAATCATGATAGTGTTGGAGGAATAGTAAGCCTAAAGGCTAAAAATGTACCCATAGGTCTAGGAGAACCATATTTTGATTCATTAGAGTCAACTATTTCACATTTGTTGTTTTCAGTTGGTGGAGTAAAGGGCGTTGAATTTGGAATTGGATTTAATGGTGAAAACCTAAAGGGCAGTGAATTTAATGATTGCTTTATAAATGAATTTGGTAAAACAAAAACAAATAATAATGGTGGTATCAATGGTGGAATATCAAATGGTAATGATATTGAAATAAAGGTGTTTGTAAAGCCAACACCATCAATAAGCATTCCACAAGAAACATATAGCTTTAAAGAGCATAATGTTAGAGAGCTAGTCATTGAAGGAAGACATGATGCTGCGATAATTTTAAGGGCTATAGTAGTTTTAGAGGCTGCCTTAGCAATTGCACTTTGTGATGCTATGCTAATTAATAATGCATATAAAAATAAAGCTTAAATAGAAAGGAATGACACGTATTGTGTCAATTGTATATGGAAAATAAATGGAATAGACCAGCTGATTTAACAGCTGAAGAAGCAAAAAAAGAAGCATCAAGATGCTTATCTTGTAAAAAGCCAATGTGTCAAACAGGTTGTCCTACAGGTATGAGAATAAGAGATTTTATCTTTGAAATTAAAAATGATAATTTAGAAGAGGCTAGTAAAATTATTGCAGACTGTTCTAGCTTATCAAATATTTGTTCAGTTGTTTGCCCTCATGAAAATCAATGTGTTGGACATTGTGTATTAGGAAAAAAAGGTACTCCTATTAATGTTGGGGCATTGGAAAGATATGTTCAAAATAATACTAATTTTCAAAAAACAAAAGAAAACAGCATAAATGTTAAGGTTGCTATAATTGGTGCAGGTCCTGCTGGCTTATCTGCCGCAAAGGAATTATTAGGCTATGGTGCTAAAGTTGATATTTATGAAAAAGAAAATACTGCTGGTGGTGTAATGACATACGGTATACCTTCTTATAGGCTTGATTATCAGGATGTAATAAGAGTTGTTGAGGATGTAAAAAAGTTAGGGGCTAATTTCATTTTCGGTAAAAAAATGCTTGAAAGTGATATAATTGCGCTAAAGGACTCATATGATTATGTGTTCATTGCTACTGGTCTTACTAAGGTAAGAAGACTTGGTATTGAAAATGAAGGACTTGAAGGTGTATATGATGCCCTAGATTTATTAAAGGAATCTAATTATGCTGTTAAGCTTGAAGTAGGAAATCTTCCTAAGCTTTATGGTACAGTGGTAGTTGTTGGAGCAGGTAATGTTGCGATGGATGCAGCAAGAAGTGCTGTTCGTTTGGGTGCAGATAAGGTTATAATCGCATATAGAAGAAGCTTAGAAGAGGCTCCTGCGACAAAGCATGAGATTCATGATGCTTTAGAGGAGGGAGTTGAATTTAAATTCCTTACTAATCCTGTAAAGGTATTAGGTGATAATCATGTTACAGGGGTAAAGTGTGAGGTTATGAAACTTACTGAACCAGATGAATCAGGTAGAAGAAAGCCTGTCGGAACAAATGAGTTCATTGATATTGATTGTGATTTTATTATTTCAGCAATTGGTCAAATACCAGAAGATATATATGATAAGAAGATATTAAATACTGATCATGGATATATTGTAGCTTCAAATGGTAAAACTAATATAGAAAAAATATATGCAGGTGGAGATATCTATTTAGGTGCAAAAACTGTGGTTGAGGCTATGCGCTGTGGTAGAGAATTTGCTAAGCTAGTTTATGAAGAGAATAAATAATATGGAGGTTTTTAGCTATGTTTTGTAGAAATTGTGGGCACGAAATTAACCCAAATGATAAATTCTGTAGAAATTGTGGTTCTTCAATTGATGAATTTGTAACTGTTAATGCACATCATTCAGATTCCTCTATAGATAGAGGAAGTGTTGGGCTTGGTGTATTATCTTTCTTTTTTCCACTTGCTGGATTAATCCTATTTTTATGTTGGAGAAAAGAAAAACCCCTAACCGCAAAGCATTGTGGAATAGGAGCATTAATATCAATTATTATTAATGTAATCGCATTTGTTTTAGTTTGTATTTTACTCGCTAATGTTTTTAGCGGGCAAATCATAGTAAGCTAAAAATAGATAAAAATAAAAAGTGAAGTTCAAAAAAATGAACCTCACTTTTTTAATATGTATAAAAAATATCATTATTATAAATAAAATTAATAAAATCTAATAGATGCTTATCCCAATATTCTTCATTATGTATTCCGTTAACATCTATAACTAATCGTGTGTTAATATTATTATTTTTAAATAAATTATATAGTTTCTTTGATGATTTAAGATATAGTGTATCATCATATATATCATCTGATTTTTCATTTTTTCCAATATATAAAAATACATTTATATTTTTCTTATTATCTAATAAAAAATTATGTAGCTTTTCTTCAAATAAAAATGAAGCAGTGGAAAATGAACCAATATATCCGAAGACATCATATTTGAATCCTAAATATAAAGCAGTTATTGCTGCTAGTGAAGAACCATAGATGAATCTATGGTTTTTATCTTTACTTACATTGTAATGCTTTTCGATAAAAGGAATAATTGTAAAAATAAGATCATCACAAAAATTATGACAATTTTTTACATCATGCAGTAACCATTCTTTTTCAGCAGGATTATCGATTTTAAATGGAGTATATTCATTTATTCTTCCTAGATTACTTCCGCTATTATAGATTGCTATTCCTAAAATTCTTTTATTTAATTCCTTTGCGGCAAAGCTTAGCTTTTTTGTTGCCCTTATCGATCTTCCAAATGCGGCATGTGAATCATGAAAAGCGTTTTGACCATCTAGAAAATACATTGTATCAAACACAATATTATTTTTATTTCTAGGGCCTGAAACCTCTATTTTAATTTCACGCTTTGATTTTGGAAGATATAGTTTATAATATTCTACCATAGATTGCATACCAATAATCAATAGATTATTCCTTTCTTCTAAAACTAATTATATCATAAATATTTTTAATAAATATACTCATTTTTTGATAATTATTGAAATATAATTTATTATGAAAAAAATATTAATTATAATTTCATTTGTTATTTGTCTTGCATCAACTTTTATTGTTAATGGAACTACCATTCAAAATAATACAAAAAGAATAATTATTGATGCTGGTCATGGTGGATATGATCCTGGTGCTGTATATTTTGGAAAAAGGGAATGTGATTTAAATTTAGAGATTTCAATGTGTTTAAAAAAGATTTTTGAAGAAAATGGTTATATAGTATCAATGACAAGAGAAGAAGATATCGATTTATGTGAAAATGAATTCATAAAAAGAAATGATTTAAATAAAAGAATAGAATTAATTAATGGAAGTCAAAGCATGTTATGCTTATCAATTCATATGAATAGCTTTGTTGATTCACAATATCATGGAGCTCAGGTTTTTTACGCTATTAACAATAAAGAAAATAGTATTTTAGCAGATAAAGTTATGAATAATATAAAAAAAATAATGAAAAATACGGATAGAAAACCTTTAGTCAAAGATAACATATATATGTTAAAAAAGATATCTATACCTACTATAATAGTAGAATGTGGGTTTATGACAAATTATGATGAATTAAAAAAATTATTAGATTTTAATTATCAATATTTATTATGTACTTCAATTTTTTATGGTGTAGAAGAATATTTAATGAATAATAATCCATAGTAAACACTTTCAATTCTAATATAAAATGCTTTCATTATTTATTTATTTTTTTTAGATATATAATTTAATTGTGATTAATAGATCACAAAAGGAGATTATTGTATGTTAAGTTATATATTAGCATTTACACTATCTGTAATTATTGTTGCAGTGTTTGCTAAATTATTAACTATGGGTGAGGACTGTAGAGGATTATTTAAAAGATAGTATAAAATTTAAATACTAAAGGCGGTGAAATTCACCGCCTTTAGTATTTTAAAAAGAAAAAAGCTCGATATGAGCTTTTTTTTATCTGTTGTAGAATTCGACAATTAATTGTTCATTAATATCAGTTAAGAATTCGCTTCTTTCTGGTAATCTTACTAAAGTACCAACCTTAGTATTTTCGTCATAAGCTAAATATTCAGCACGAGCAAGCTTAGCTTCTAATGCTGCCTTAACGATAACTAAATCCTTAGAAGTTTCCTTTAAAGAAATAGTTTGACCAGCTGATAAACGATATGAAGGAATATCAACCTTCTTACCATCAACTAGAATATGACCATGGTTTACTAATTGACGAGCTTGTGCTCTAGTAGAAGCAAAACCTAAACGATAAACGATATTGTCTAAACGTCTTTCTAATAAAACTAAGAAATGAACACCAGTTTTTCCTTCTTGACGAGCTGCATCATTGAAAGTTTTTCTGAATTGCTTTTCAGAAACACCATAAGTGAATCTTACCTTTTGCTTTTCTTGTAACTGAATACCATATTCTTTTAATTTTGTGCGCTTTGCACCATGTTGACCTGGAGCATATTTTCTTTTGATTAATTCTTTACCAGTTTCACTGACAGAATAATTTAATCTACGAGATACTTTCCAGCTTGAACCTGTAAATCTTGACATTATTATGTCCTCCTCTAAATTATTAATTATTTTTCGGAGTAAAACGTCTTCTCAAATTCAATAGGATATCTTAAACTGAATGTTCACCATCAAGCAGCGAAGGTTACTATTTAAGCTATGACGCCTTAAGATATTTACTATTGTTTTTGAGCTGCTGCTTTTTACCCACGCTATACCATTTTATCAAAGTATAAAAGATATGTCAACATTAAAAATTGGATTTCTATAGTATTTGTATAGAAAATTTCTTTATAATATGATATTATTAAATGGAATTTAAAATTTTAATTATTGTTACTAAAAAATATGAGGTGTATAAGATGATTTATAATCAAATTTTAGTTCGTTTTGGAGATTTGACTTTAAAAGGAAAAAATCAAGTTTATTTTTTGAAAACATTATATAAATTAATGGCTGAAAAGCTAGAAGGCTTAAATGTTTTAATTGAAAATCAGCATGATCGTATTTTTATTAATTTATTAGATGAAAATGTTGATTTAGTTATTGAAAGACTAAATTTAGTTTCAGGTATTTCATCTTACTCACTTGTTGTTAAATGCACAACTGATCTAAATGATATTAAAAAAACATCATTAGAATTAAT